>JAFQHW010000015.1 GCA_017397805.1 Clostridia bacterium
CCCAGCGGCGGCTGATCGCGGCAAAAGCGCTGATCGGTGAAGGAAAATCCTTGGAAGACGTGAGCAGGTTGGTTGGATTTACCGACTATTCCTCCTTCTACCGAGCCTTCAAAAAGGAATATACTCAAACCCGCAGCACCCGGTACCGGCGTCATAGCAGGCGGCACAATGCGTGCTGTTCTCGACGCTGCAGGCATCAGAGATATTCGTGCAAAGTCACTTCGCTCTAACAATCCTTGCAATGTTTCCAAGGCAACCTTTGAAGCACTCAAGGCATTGACCACCGTTGAAGAGGTTGCTCTTAAGCGTGGCAAGAGTGCAAGCGAAATTATGGGCTAAGGGGGATAATACAATGGCAAAGGTGAAAATAACTTTGAAAAAGAGTCTGATTGGCCGTAAGGAAAACCAGATACTCACTTGTAAGTCCCTTTCATTGACTAAGATCGGCGACAGCAAGATTGTTGAAAACAACGCTGCTATCGAAGGTAAGATCAATGTAATTTCCCATCTCGTAAGCGTTGAAAACGCTGACTAATAATAAAGGAGGAAAAGTTATGAAGCTTCACGAGCTTTCTCCGGCTGAAGGTTCCGCAAAGTCCCGTTACAGAAAGGGCAGAGGTCCCGGTAGCGGTAACGGTAAGACAGCGGGCAAAGGCCACAAGGGTCAAAATGCTCGTTCCGGCGGCGGTGTTCGTCCCGGTTTTGAGGGCGGTCAGCTTCCTATATACAGACGTCTTCCCAAGAGAGGTTTTAACAACCACTTTTCTAAGGAGTATGCTATAATTAATGTAGGTAGTTTGAACGATTTTGACGAAGGTAGCGTTATCAATGTTCAGACTCTGCTTGACAGCGGCGTTATAAACAAAGAGCTTGACGGTCTTAAGGTTCTCGGCAACGGTGAACTTACCAAGAAGCTTACCGTTGAGGCTAAGATCTTCTCTGCTTCCGCAAAAGAGAAAATTGAAGCTGCAGGCGGGAAGGCACAGGTGATATAAGATGTTTCAAACACTTAAAAACGCTTGGCACATTGCAGATACAAGACGCAAGATAATTTATACACTGTTTATAGTGTTACTTTACCGTATAGGTTGTGCTATCCCCGTTCCTTACGTAGATAGTGCGGCATGGGCTGACACCTTCAGCGATGCAGGCGATACAATATTCGGTTATTTGAATATTATCTCCGGTTCCAGTTTCTCTCAAGGTACTTTGTTTGCTCTGTCCATCACACCTTACATTACGGCATCTATAGTAATGCAGCTGCTTACTATTGCAATCCCTCCTCTTGAGAGATTGTCCAAGCAGCCCGACGGTCAGAAGAAGATCACTCAGATTTCAAGATATGTAACTGTTGCATTGGCAGTAATCACCGCTTTCGGTTATTACCTCACAATGAAGAACCAAAACGCTCTTACAAACAAAGGCGTGTTCGCAGGCTTTGTTATCGTAACAGCATACGTTGCAGGTGCATCTCTTATCATGTGGCTCGGTGAGAAGATTAACGACGGCGGTATCGGTAACGGTATTTCCATAATCTTGTTCTTCAACATCGTATCCCGCGGCGGCGCTCTCTTCAACACCGCAATTGCTATTTTCAAGAGCGAAAGCGGCTGGCTTTACGTTCTTATCGGCACGGTTATCATGCTCGCAATCATCACCTTCGTTGTTTGGATGACAAACTCCGAAAGAAGACTTCCCGTTCAGTATGCAAAGCGTACTGTAGGCAGAAAGATGTACGGCGGTATGAATACCCATCTGCCCATAAAGCTTAACATGTCCGGCGTTATGCCTATAATTTTCGCTCAGTCCATCGTATCCTTGCCTTCTACTTTGGCATTGATATTCGGTTGGGACACAAATTCAGGCATTCTCAGCTATTTGTCTATGACAGGCGCTATCGGTGTTACTATTAACTTCCTTCTTATAATTGCTTTCGCATACTTCTATCTTACAATCAGCTTCAACGCTGTAGAAGTTGCTAACAACCTTAAGAAGAACGGCGGTACCATCTTGGGTTACCGTCCCGGTGCACCCACAGCAGCATATATCCAGAAGGTTCTCAACAGAATAACCCTTATCGGTGCTCTGATGCTTGCCTTCTTGGCTGTTTTCCCTCAGCTTTTAGCTCTCTTGTGGCCCAGTTCCAATCTCGGCTACTTGGTATTCGGCGGCTCCTCCCTTATCATTATCGTAGGCGTTGTTCTTGAGACCATCAAAGAGCTTGAAAGTGAAGTGACAATGCGTCACTACAAGGGATTCCTTGAATAAGAGGCGTAGATTATGAATATAATTCTTTTTGGCCCTCCCGGTGCCGGTAAAGGCACCCAGGCAGAAATTTTAAGCAAAGATTTAAGCATTCCTACCATATCCACGGGCGCAATAATCCGTGGTGCGGTAAAAGAAGGAACCCCTATGGGTCTTTCTGCTAAGAAGTATATGGACGGTGGCGCGCTTGTCCCCGATGAAGTAGTTATCGGCATAATCAAGGAGCGTTTGGCAAAGGATGACTGCAAGAACGGTTTCATTCTTGATGGTTTCCCTCGTACCGTACCTCAGGCAGAGGCTTTGGACGCTATGGGCGTTAAGATCGACGTTGTAGTTTCCTTAGAGGTTCCCGACGAAGCCATAGTAGACAGAATGAGTGGTAGACGCGTTTGCAAGGTTTGCGGCGCAACCTTCCACACAATCTATAACCCTTCCGCAAAGGGCGAGAAGTGTGACGTGTGCGATGCTGACCTTCTTATCCGTGATGACGATAAGCCCGAGGTCGTTCTTAACCGCCTCGTTACCTATCATAAGGAAACCGAACCGCTTAAAGAATATTACTGCGGTAAAGGCATCCTCAAGTCCGTTGAAGGTACTAACGGCGTAGAGGCTACCACGGAACTTATGAAGGCAGCTCTCGGAATATAATGATCATACTTAAAAACAAAGCAGAGCTTATCACCATGCGTGATTCAGGTAAAATTGCCGCATTAGCCAGAGCAACGGCGGGTGAGATGGCGAGGCCCGGTGTAACCACCGGCGCCATCGACACCAAGATAAGACAGATAATAAAGTCCCACGGTGCTACCCCGTCGTTTCTCGGCTATGGCGGTTTTCCGGGTTCTGCGTGCGGAAGTGTTAATGAACAGGTTATCCACGGCATTCCTTCGGACAGAGAGCTGAAGGACGGCGATATTGTGAAGATAGATGTCGGTGCCTTTTATAAAGGCTTCCACAGTGACTGTGCCGCAACCTTTGCTGTAGGTAATGTCAGCGAGGAGGCAAAAAAGCTTATAACCGTAACGGAAGAAAGTTTTTTTAGAGGAATGGCAAAAGCCGTTCCCGATGCTCGACTCGGTGATATTTCCGCGGCGGTGCAGGAGTGGGCGGAAGCAAACGGCTTTTCCGTAGTTCGCGAGTACGTTGGCCACGGTGTAGGCAGAGACCTGCACGAGGATCCAAGCATACCCAATTACGGCACAGCAGGCAGAGGCGTGCGGCTGCGTTCCGGCATGACTATAGCAATAGAGCCAATGATAAACGTAGGCGTGTATGAGGTAAAGGTTCTGCCCGATAAATGGACGGTAGTTACCGCAGACGGAAAATTGTCTGCTCATTACGAAAACACCGTAGCCGTAACGGATAACGGTCCCGTTATTCTTACAGCCTTGGCATAAGGCAATATGCGTATGGAATATTTGGGACTTCCTGCTGTATCCTTGGCAGGCCACGATAAGGGAACGCTTCTTTGTGTGGTAGGTATGGAAGGTGAGCGGTTGTTGCTTGCCGACGGCCGCCGCAGAAAGGTTCAAAACCCTAAGCGCAAACAATTTAAGCATATTGTATTCATCGAGGCAACCGCTCACAGCGGTCCGTGGACAAACAAGTCAATCCGCAAGTATTTAAGCGGTGTACAAGAACTTGTTTGTCAAGTAACGACTAAATAACGGAGGGATTCATTCTGGCTAAAGACGATGTTATTGAATTCGAAGGCGTAGTGACAGAGGTATTACCCAACACTATGTTTAAAGTAAAGCTTTCCAACGGTCATATAATTACAGCCCACATATCCGGAAAGATGCGTATGCACTATATCAAGATATTACAGGGCGATGCGGTAACGGTTGAAGTTTCCGTGTATGACTTGACCCAAGGAAGGATAACATTCAGGCATAAATAAGCCTATGGAGGTAATGAAATGAAAGTTAGGCCTTCTGTAAAAAAGATTTGCGAGAAGTGCAAAATCATTAAGAGAAAAGGCAAAATCATGGTTATTTGCGAAAACCCCAAGCATAAGCAAAAACAAGGTTAAAGAGAGGTGTAATAATGGCTCGTATATCCGGTGTTGATATTCCCAACGAAAAGCGCGTAGAAATCGGCCTTACCTACATTTTCGGTATCGGTAGAGCACGCTCCAACGATATACTGGAAAAGACCGGCATAAATCCCGACACCAGAGTTAAGGATTTAACCGAGGACGACGTTGCCAAACTTCGTGAAGTAATTGAAAGAGATTACATGGTTGAAGGTGACCTCAGAAGAGAAGTTGCCCTTAACATAAAGAGAATGGTTGAAATTGACTGCTATCGCGGCAGAAGACACAGAAGAGGTCTTCCCGTAAGAGGTCAAAGAACCAAGACTAACGCAAGAACACGCAAGGGTCCTGCAAAGACCATCGCGAACAAGAAGAAGTAATAGGAGGGAAATGTAGAAATGGCAAAAGCTAAAAAGGTTGTCAGCAAAAAGCGTCGTGAGCGTAAGAATATAGAGCGCGGTGCAGCACACATCCGTTCCAGCTTCAACAACACAATCGTAACCATTTCCGATACCAACGGTAACGCAATCAGTTGGGCATCTGCAGGTGAATTAGGTTACAGAGGTTCCCGTAAATCTACTCCTTTTGCAGCGCAGATGGCAGCAGAAACAGCAGCAAAGGCAGCTATGGAGCATGGCCTTAAGACTGTTGAGGTTTACGTAAAGGGCCCCGGTCAGGGTAGAGAAGCAGCAATCCGTGCACTTCAGGTTGCAGGTTTGGAAGTTGTGTCCATTAAGGACGTAACAGCTATTCCTCATAACGGTTGCCGTCCGCCCAAGAGAAGACGCGTATAGTCTTAAATTAGTTAGGAGGATTTTATAAATGGCAAGATATACAGGTCCTGCATGCAGACTTTGCCGTAGAGAGAACACCAAGTTGTTCCTTAAAGGCGACAAGTGCACATCCGACAAGTGCCCTCTGGTTAGAAGAGCTAAGGCTCCCGGTCAGCACGGTGCATCTGCCGGTAGAAAAAGAGTAAAAGAATACGGCCTCCAGCTTCGTGAAAAGCAGAAGGCAAGAAGGTACTACGGTATTTTAGAGAAGCAGTTTAACAATTATTTTGAGAAGGCTGATAAGAAGCCCGGTCAGACCGGTGAAAACCTTCTTACTATGATTGAAACCAGACTTGACAACGTTGTTTACCGTATGGGTATGGCAGACAGCCGTCGTCAGGCACGTCAGCTTGTTCTTCACGGCCACTTCCAGATTAACGGCAAGAAGGCAGATATTCCTTCCATGCTCGTTAAGAAGGGTGACGTTATTTCCGTTAAGGAAAGCAGCCGTAAGAGCGCACTTATTAAAATGCTTATCGAAAATATCTCCGGAAGGTCAGTACCTGCATGGATAGAGCTCGATAAAGAAAACGCAGTAGCTACTATCGCATCCCTTCCCGCAAGAGAAGATATAGATTTCCCCATCGAGGAGCATCTAATAGTAGAGTTGTACTCCAAGTAATAGTAATTGCACCGTTAAGCCTATTTAACGGCTGTCCATTTCAATAGGAGGTAAACAGATGATTGAGATAGAGAGACCGAACATAGTTACAGCTGACCTTAGCGAGGACGGCAAACACGGCACTTTTGTCATTGAACCCCTTGAACGCGGTTACGGTACAACCCTTGGCAACTCACTTAGACGTGTGTTATTAAGTTCCTTACCCGGTGTTGCCGCTACAAGTATAAAGATAGACGGCGCTCTTCATGAAATATCCACCGTTCCCGGTGTTAAAGAGGACATAACCGAAATAGTTATGAACGTGAAAGGCATAGTGGCTAAGCTTCACTGCACAGGTCCCAAGACCGTTATAGTTGAAGGCAGCGGCTTTGCTCAGATCACCGCAGGTGATATTCAGGTAGACAGCGATATAGAGATACTTAACAAAGAGCATCCTATCGCTACCGTAGAAGAAGGTAATGAATTCTATATGGAAATTACCTTCGAGCATGGCAGAGGCTACGTTTCTTCTGATAAGAATAAGCAGAACAGCCAGCCCGTTATCGGCACTATTTATACCGATTCTATTTATACACCGGTGTACAGTGCCAACTATACTGTAGAGAATACCCGTGTTGGTAATATCACAGATTTTGATAAGCTGACCCTTACCATAGGTACTAATGGCATAATTAACGCAAAGGAAGCAGTTTCCTTGGCGGCAAAGATACTTTGCGAGCATCTTAATTTGTTCGTAGAGCTTTCCGATGAAGCTAAGAACGCTCCCGTAATGGTTGACAGTAAGGAAACCATAAAAGAGAAGGTTCTTGATATGACCATTGAAGAGCTTGATATGTCTGTAAGAAGCTTCAACTGTCTAAAGCGTGCAGGTATTGACACAGTCGAGGACCTGACCAACAAAACAGAAGAGGATATGATAAAGGTTAGAAACCTTGGTAAGAAGTCCTTAGAAGAAGTGATACAAAAACTTCAGTCCTTAGGCCTCTCGCTTAAGAAGACCGAAGACTGAACCTAAACATTCTGATAAAGGAGGCAAATTGAAATGCCCGGAACAAGAAAGCTTGGCAGAAAAACCGATCACAGAATGGCTATGCTCAAGGGTATGGTGACATTTCTGCTTGAAAACGGTAAGATAGAAACAACACTTACAAGGGCAAAGGAAGTTAGCGCCCTTGCTGAAAAAATGATAACTTTGGGTAAGGTAAACAACCTTGCTAACAAGAGACGTGCATTGGCTTTCATAAAGAAGGAAGCTGTTGCATATAAGCTCTTTAACGAGATTTCTCCTGCGTATGCTGACCGTAACGGCGGTTATACCAGAGTTCTCAAGTTAGGTCCCCGTCGTGGTGACGGCGCTGAAATGGCTATAATCGCTCTCGTAGATGCAGCTAAGATTTATAACAAAGACGAAGCTGCTAAGGAAGAGAAATAAGCCTTAGGCGATAAATTTTAAAAAAGTACCCCGTTGTCGGATTTTGAAAAAAGACAACGGGGTAAGTTTTTGCAAATAAAGATAAATTTTCCCAACATTTTAGGTTTTATTAAGAAAAGAACCGTATAATTTAAACGCAAATAAACCTTGTCGGAGATATTGATATATGAAGAATCTGTCTAAGCTTCTCGCCGTGGTTTTAACATTGATAATCGTTCTTTGCTCTTGCAATAAAGGCACCGAAAAGCCTGAAAATAACGTAAATTCTCAGAAAAACAGTAGCGAAATCACTTCCGAACAGCCTGCAGATAACGATACTACCGAAAATAGCGAGGAACAAAGTGAGGAGATAAGCTTCGTTGCAGACGGTTCAACTCTTTTCACCGATAGAGATAATACCCCTGATTATGACAGTGCCGCCGCTGTAAAGATTACGCTAAACGGTAACAGTATAAGTTGTAATTCCGATTCCGTGTTTATAGAAGGCACTACAGCCACCGTTAAATCAGACGGTATATACTTAATCGAAGGTAATTTGGATGATGGTTCAATAATAGTTGATGCGGGCGAGGATGCAAAGCCTCAGCTCGTGCTTAATAACGCTACCATCCACAGCGCAACCTTTGCGCCCATATACGTTCGAAATGCTAATAAGGTCTTTATAACCTTGGCAGAAAACAGTGAGAACACTTTAAGCAACGAAGACAGCTACACGCAAATTGACGACAACAATATCGATAGCACCGTGTTTTCAAAATCTGACCTTACGTTAAACGGAAGCGGAAAGCTATCTGTTTGCTCGCCCTCGGGCCACGGGATAGTGTGCAAGGACGATTTGTGCATCACAGACGGTATCTACAGTATAGAAAGCGCGCTCCACGGCATAGATGTCAACAACAGCATCAGGGTAAAGGCGGGCGAGCTTGCAATAAACAGCGGCAAGGACGGCTTCCATTCGGAGCATAACGAAGACGGCACAAAAGGTTTTGTTTACGTGTCAGGCGGCAGTTTTGATATTACCGCAGAAGGTGACGGCATATCTGCAAGCAGTTTCGTGCAGATAGAGAAGGGTAGCTTTAAGCTTCTTTGCGGTAACGGTGCCGACAATGGCTCATCCAACAACCAAATGGGCGGCTACTACGGAACCACTGAGGATACCGAAAGCAAGAAAGGCATAAAGTCGGTTAACGCTATGCTTATAGACGGCGGTGAATTTGATATAAACTCTGCCGACGATGCGGTGCATTCCAACAAGAGCATAACCGTTAACGACGGCAATTTTACGGTTGCTACGGGCGATGACGGCTTCCACGCCGATGAATCCCTGACCGTAAACGACGGAACTATAAATATCGGAAGATGCTACGAAGGACTTGAAGCCTTGGACCTTATAGTTGCGGGCGGAAAGATAAGCCTTGAAGCGAGCGACGACGGGCTTAATGCCGCGGGCGGTATGGATTCCAGCGGTATGGGCGGTAACTTCGGCGGTGATTTCGGCGGCGGCAGACCCGGTGGCAGACCGGGCGAAAGACCTATGGACGGCGCGGATATGCCCGTCGAAATGATGGCAGGCGGAATGATGTCTGCAGGCAACGGCAGTATCGTTATAAAGGGCGGTGAGCTTTATATCAAAGCTTCCGGTGACGGTATAGACGCTAACGGTACTTTGGAGATAACGGGGGGAGCCGTAACTATTTGCGGCCCAACGAGAGGCGATACCGCAACTCTTGACTTTGACAAAACGGGTACCATAAGCGGCGGTACCTTCATAGGTACGGGTGCTTCGGGCGGTATGGCGCAGACCTTCAGCACTTCTCCCCAAGGAATCATTTCCGTAAGCGTGGGCAACCAAAGCGCAGGAACCACGATTATAATCAAGGATTCCGACGGTAAAGAACTGTTGAACTATGCCCCTGTATTAGATTTTGGTTTGATAATATTTTCCCACGAAAATTTGGTTAAAGGTGACAGCTACGATATAACCGTAGGCGATTATTCTACTACCTTCACCGCCAAGTGATAAATATAAGAGAAAGGCTGTAAAAACCTCGGTTTTTACAGCCTTTCGTGATTTATATATGTGTATCTTAGAACAACTTTGCCCCTGCGGGGATGCGGTTATCAACCATAAGCAAATTAAGCTTTTCTTCGCCCTCCTCGTGATGAACTGCGGAAAGAAGCATACCGCAGGACTCAATACCCATCATAGGTCTGGGGGGAAGGTTGGTAATAGCAATCAAGGTCTTGCCTATAAGCTGTTCAGGCTCATAGAAAGCGTGGATGCCGCTAAGTATTACGCGGTTTTCGTTGGTACCGTCGTTAAGGGTGAATTTAAGAAGCTTCTTAGACTTAGGAACCGCTTCGCACTCAATAACCTTTACTGCGCGGAAATCGCTCTTGGAGAAGGTTTCAAAATCTACGGAGTCTTTAAACAGCGGATCAATCTCAACCTTGCTGAAGTCGATTATCTCAACGGCATCGCTACCCGCGTCGGAAGCAACCACAACGGTGTTCTCAGCCTTCTTGCCGCCCTCTCTCTTCATGGTGGGGAAGAGCAACACGTCCCTGATAGCGGGGCTGTCGGTAAGCAACATACACATTCTGTCAATACCGAAGCCGATACCGCCCGTAGGAGGCATACCAAGCTCCAATGCGTTAAGGAAGTCCTCATCGGTGTGGTTAGCTTCCTCGTCGCCCTTGGCAAACATCTCTTCCTGAGCCGCAAAGCGCTCTCTTTGGTCTATGGGGTCGTTAAGCTCGGAATAAGCGTTAGCCATTTCCCAGCCGTTCATAAAGAACTCAAATCTTTCAACGTAGTCGGGGTTGTCCGGCTTCTTCTTAGTAAGCGGAGAAATTTCAACGGGGTGATCCATAACGAAGGTGGGTTGAACCAAATGCTCCTCAACGAACTCCTCGAAGAACAAGTTGATAATGTCACCCTTGGAATGTCTTTCTTCGTATGCGATATGATGCTCCTTAGCTAACGCTCTTGCTTCGTCAAGGGTGTTGACCGTGGCAAAATCCACACCGCTGTACTTCTTTATCGCATCTACCATGGTTATACGCTCAAAAGGCTTGCCCAAATCCATCTCTATGCCGTTAAAGCTTATCTTGGTGGTACCAAGCACGGTTTCGGCAACGTAGCGGTAAAGGTTTTCCGTAAGGTCCATCATTCCGTGATAATCGGTGTATGCCTGATAAAGCTCCATAAGCGTAAACTCAGGATTATGTCTTGTATCAAGACCTTCGTTACGGAACACTCTGCCTATTTCGTAAACCTTTTCGAAACCGCCTACGATAAGACGCTTCAGATAAAGCTCCAAGGATATACGAAGCTTTAAATCTTCGTTCAAAGCGTTAAAATGGGTTTCAAAAGGTCTTGCGGCGGCACCGCCCGCGTTGGAAACGAGGATAGGTGTTTCCACCTCCATAAATCCCTGACCGTCCAAATATCTGCGGATAGCACTTATAATAGCAGAACGTTTTGCAAAGGTATCCTTAACGTCGGGGTTAACTATCAAATCCACGTAACGCTGACGGTAACGGGTATCTACGTTAGTCAGCCCGTGCCACTTTTCGGGAAGGGGATTCAAGGACTTGGAAAGTAGGGTAATGGACTTAACGTGGATGCTTATCTCGCCCCTTCTGGTACGGAAAACAAAGCCCTTAACGCCTACGATGTCACCGATATCCCAAGTTTTAAAGTCGGCAAAAACGTCTTCGCCGATTTCGTCAGCCTTAACGTAAAGCTGAATTCTGCCGCTGCCGTCAAGCAAATCTATAAAGTTTGCCTTGCCCATATCGCGCCAGCTCATGATTCTGCCGGCTACGGTAACGTCTTTGTTTTCAAACTCTTCAAACTTTTCCTTGATTTCGGTAGCAGTAGCATCTCTGTCAAAACGGACGATGGTAAAAGGGTTTTTGCCTGCCGCCTTCATAGCGGAAAGCTTATCTCTTCTAAGTCTTTTTTGCTCGTTAAGGCCATCGTCTGTTTCGTTTATTTCAACAATATCCTTTTCGCTCATAATTACTCCTCTAAAACTATCTGGAAATACCTATAACCTGTACGGTAATGTTTCCTCTGGGGGTTTCGATAACCTTTTCTTCACCAAGCTTCATGCCCAAAAGGCCTTTGCCTATAGGAGATTCATCAGAGATCTTGCCTGCAAAGGGGTCGCACTCGGTAGAGCCAACAATAACGTATTCACACTCAACGTCGTTGTTAAGTACCTTAACCTTACTGCCGAAGCTGACAGAGTCCGTCTTTATATTCTTGTCATCTATAATTACTACGTTTTTGATGCTTTCTTCCAACTCAACGATGCGGCTTTCAACCTCGCCCTGCTCGTGCTTGGCTTCATCGTATTCGCTGTTTTCGGAAAGGTCGCCGTATTCTCTTGCTTTTTTTATAGCCGCCTTTACTTCTTCGCGCTTAACCGTCTTGAGATACTCAAGCTCAGCCTGCATTTTTTCAAAGCCTTCTTGGGATACAAATACTTGTTTTGCCATGGTAAATACCTCTGTGTTTTTATTTGCGGGACAGATGAATTCTATATGCAAGGTCTCGCTTAGTCTTGCATTCCCTCAAGGGCGTCAACCGCCGCCTGAAGTTGTTCGTCCTCTTCCTCGGACAGTAAATAAAAGGGCTTATCACCTGTTAATTTAACCTCGATATCGGGCTTAACACCTATACCGTTGTAGTTATCGCTGTAGGGTGGAGAATACTGGGAGGTAGTAAGCTTGAGGGTATCACCGTTTGACAAGGTGAAAAGCGTTTGCATAACGCCCTTGCCGTAGGTGGTCTCGCCCACAAGCACTGCCTGCTCGTAGTCTTTAAGCGCCGCAGAGAACAGCTCCGCCGCAGATGCGGTATTTTTGTTGATTAGTACCGCCATAGGCGCTTCAACTATTACCTTATCGTCGGAGGAATCCACCGTTTCTTTACCGTAAGCATCGGTGTATCTTATTATTGGACCTTCGGGCAGAAGCATATCCAAAACCTCGATTATGGTGGATAAATAGCCGCCGCCGTCATCTCTCACGTCAAAAATATAGCTCGTGGCACCCAAGCTTTTTAAATCTTCAATAGCGGTTTTGAATTCCTTTGCGGTATCGGTAGCCAAGCTCATTATTCGCACGTAACCGATTTTATCATTGCTGTCAAGCAGACGGTATTCTACGGAGCGAGTAACGAAACTGCCTCGTACTACGGGTATATCTAAAATCTCGTCACCGCGCTTAACGGTAATGATTACGGTGGTACCGGCATCGCCTTTTACGTCGTCAACGCATTGGTCGTAGCTGTCCTTGGTGACCTCTTTGCCATCTACTGCTATAACGTAGTCACCAACCATAAGACCTGCTTTTTCTGCCGGCGCATCTTTAATAACGCTGTAAATATACATACCGAAAGGCTCGTCGGTGCGGTAGATCTTTATGCCTATCCCCGCCTTTTTGCCGTAATCACCGTCAATAAAAGTATCGGCGTTGTTCTTGGTCATATACGTGCTGTACGGGTCGTTAAGCCCGTACACGTAAGCTGATATGGCAAGCTCCATCATTTTTTCGGGGTCTATTTCGCCCGCGTATTTTTGTGAGATAAGGCTGTAAACCTCGTAAAAAAGCTTTAAATCTTCGCCTATGCTGTAGTTTGTGCCATCGTTGTTTGCGGCAGGAAGCCTTATGGTGTTTTCCTCGTTTTTCATAAATACGTAGCGCGAGGTACACACGCCTATTAACACGCCTAAAAACAAGGAAAGTGCTACGGTCATCGCTATGAAGACACGATAAAGCTTTTTGATGTCGCCATCTTTGCCGTCTTTATTTAATTCATCTTCGGGAGGTAACAGCCCCTCCTCAAAATTGTTGTTATCAGTCATCAATTAGCCTCGAATTTTCGCCTTTAAGCGTACAGATAGTCCTCAGGGTCTACGTAAACACCGTTCTTCAGTACCGCAAAATGCAGATGATAACCGCTGGACTTACCCGTAGTGCCTACTCTTGCAATAACTTGGTCTTTTGCAACCTTCGTGCCGGCGGTAACAAGTAAGCTGTCACAATGAGCGTAAACCGACGTAAGTCCGCCGCCGTGTTCTATGAATACCACGTTACCGAAGGAGCCGTTATATCCCGCAAAGGTAACTATCCCCGCTTCAGCCGCGCCGATAGCCGTACCTCTGGGGCAGGCTATATCCAAGCCGTTGTGATGCTCGTAGGAGGTAAAGGGACCGTCGGTTCTTATTCCGAAGCGCGAGGTTATGGTATATCCGCTGTATCCGATAATGGGGAAGCTGAACTGACCGTTAAAGGTAGCCGCCAGCTTATCCTCTATTTGGTGCTGAAGGTCGGAGATCTGATTCCTCAAAGCTTCTTCGTCGTCTTGCATGGAATCGATTTCCTGTTGCGTAAGCTCCAAAAGCTCGTTGTTTTTACCGATTTTTTCTTCTATTTCTTTTTGTTTCTGTTCTTTATCCGCCTGGGTAGCCTTTAAAGTTTCTCTGTAATCCAAAAGACCTTGGTTTGCTTCGATATAGTCTGCTTCTTTTGTGGCTATATTATCCACCGTATACCTTATATCGTCAACCATCTTGTCGCTGCTTTTAAGCAGATTTTCCATACACTCGATATAGGCGAGATATTCGGAATAACTCTTGGATTTAAGAAATATCTCCAAACGGGACTGGTCGCCGTTGATGTACATATAGACGAGAATGGCACCGAAATCTTCAAGCTGTTTTTCAAGGGCGTCTTCCGCATCTGCCTTATCGTCGGCTGTCTGCTCTATAATACGCTCGTATTCCGCAATAATATCGTTTATTGCGTTTTCCTCGTCAACAAGCAAGGTGTACTCCTGCTCAAGAAGCATTTTTTCCTGAAGCATGGTCTGGGTTTCCATATTTGTCTTGTCTATAAGCGCTTGCAAATTCTCTTTGTTTGTCTGTATGGACGACAAATTGTTTTGCAAGGCGTTTAAGGAATTTCTGTCTTCCTCGATAGAGGTGCCGCTTTCGTATGCAACGGTGGACATAGCGTTCTCAAGAACGGCACTGCCCACGGAAAGCGCCATACAAAAACACAGCACCATAAGTAAAATACGCTTAAACATAAATTTCTCCTAAAAAGCGGGGGGGAGTTAAACGTCCAAGTGCTTCTTAACGGAAACGGCGCTGGCTATAATGCCCGCAAACAAGCCCAGCGCAAGAAACGCAACGGGGACGATGGCAATATACTCAGTTGCAGGAACTATGTCTATTGCCGCATAACCGGAAATAATATCCGCCAAAACACCGGTGTAGAGATAATACTGAAGACCGGTTGAAATAATAGCCGCAACCAAACCAACGATAATGCCTTCTACGATAAAGGGCGAAGTAACGAAAGCACTCGTAGCACCTATATATCGCATAACGGCAATATCCTTGCGGCGTGCAAATACGGTAAGCTTGACCGTATTCATTATTATAAGTATGGCAATAACAAGCAAAATAGCCATAAGCCAAAAGCCTACCAAAGTAATGGTGGAGCTGAGGTTGTTAACGGCTTCGTACATCCCCAATTCGGATTTGATCTTGTCTGCGCCGAATATTTCTTCCAACTCACGCATCAGCTGTTGAACGGTATCAAAATCCTTAAAGGAAATGCAAAAGGTTTCGGGCAATGGGTTGTTGTCTTCGTTGAACTTGGAAAGTACGTCTTCCATACCTTCTTGGTTCTTCATATTTTCCAGTGCCTCAGCCTTGGTTATATGCACGTATTTTGCAATATTGCTGTTCTCTTTTTCACATAAAGCATCCAGTGCCGCCTTCTTGTTTGCAAGTTCCTCTTTGTCGTCGGAAGCATAAACGTAGGCGTTGATGGTCTTTATCTCCTCGGACTGCTTTTCAATAAAGTTATCCAAGTTGTCAATTATAACGTAAAAGGAGCCAAGTACCAACATACAGCATATAAGTACAAGTATTGCCGCAGTGGTCATGGCGCCGTTGCGCCAAAAGCTTTTAAAGCCTTGACCTATGAGATGGGGAATATTCCTAATCCTCAATGGAAACACCCCCGTTCTTATCGCTTACGATAACGCCGTCGTCAATAGTAAGTGTGCGCTTCTTGAACTTTTCTACCAGCTCCATATCGTGGGTGACTACGATAACGGTCTTGCCCAATTTATTTATTCTTACCAGCAGATCCATAAGCTCAAGGCTCATGTTACGGTCAACGTTGCCCGTAGGCTCGTCGGCAATAACTATCTTGGGGTTGTTGGCAATAGCCCTTGCAAAAGCAACCCTCTGCTGTTCACCGCCGGAAAGTTCACCGGGGAAGCGGTCAGCCTTGTCCGTAAGCTCAACCAAGTTCAAAAAATAGGGCACGCGCTTTTTGATAACGGAATTCTTCTCCCCCACGACGCGCATGGCAAAAGCCACGTTCTCATACACCGTCATATTTGGGAAAAGACGGAAATCTTGAAAAACTACCCCAAGGGAACGCCTTAAATAAGGAACCTTCCTCTTAGGCATTTTATCAAGCTTAAAGCCGTCTACCGTAAGCTTACCGCTGCTGATACGCTCCTCACGCATAAGCAGCTTTGTAAGCGTGGTCTTACCCGCGCCCGAACGACCTACTATAAACACAAACTCACCGTCGTTAATAACCAAATTAATGCCGTTAAGTGCGACGGTATCGCTGTCGTAGGACATTACTACGTCTTTAAATTCAATCATCCCGCTTACCTCTCACAAAAGTGGGCGAAGCTCAATTAATAATTGTGGGGTCTGGACTGTACGTATTTCTGTACCATAAGAGCTACCTTGAAGGTTATGGCATGTTCAAATTCACGTAAATCAAGCCCCGTAAGCTTCTTAATCTTCTCAAGTCTGTAAACCAAGGTATTTCTGTGTACGAACAGTTTTCTGGAGGATTCGCTTACGTTAAGGTTGTTGTCAAAGAACGCCTGAATGGTAACGAGCGTTTCTCTGTCGAGTGCATCAAGGGATTCTCTCTTGAATACCTCCTGCAAAAACATCTCGCAAAGAGTGGTCGGCAACTGATAAACGAGTCTGCCTATACCTAAGTTTTCGTAGTTGGATACTTTCTTATCGGGGTCAAAAATACTTCCCACGTTAATGGCTATCTGTGCATCTTTATAGGAGCGTGCCAAGTCCTTGATGTTGTTAACAACGGTGCCGATACCTACCACGGCACTCATCAAAAACTCACTTTGAGCTGTGTCAACGATGGTTTTTGCAATACTGTCCACAGTTTCATAGCTTCTGGAAACAGAGGGGTTTCTAAGCTCCTTAACCAAAACCACGTCGTTTTCACCAACGCTTATAACGTAATCTCTGTTTTTATCGGGGAACATGTTTTGAATTACGTCAAAGGGTATAGCCTCTCCTTTGTTGGAAAATCTTACAAGGAACACAACGCGGTTAACTTCACTGTCAAAACGAAGCTCCTTGCTCTTTATATAAATGTCGCCGGGAAGGATATTATCAAGGATTATGTTCTTTATAAAGCTTGTCTTATCATACTTTTCGTCATACAAGGTCTTAATGTTGGCCAAGGAAACGGAAAGCAAGGAAGCGGTGCTTTGTGCGGTAGCATCGGTCCCTTCAACAAAAGCAATATATTCAATGTGTGCGTGTGTGCCTATCGGGCGGTAGGTATAGCCGTCGTGGGTCACACTGTCAAAGGAATAAGAAATCTCTTCCAGAACGGCACGTCTGGACTCACCGATCTTGGTAAGCTGACTGCAGGCTATAACCGTACCTCTGTCATCGATTACGCCTATCGTCCTATCAATAGAATCCTTCATTTGATATACTATTCCTTGAAATAATTTCATAAATGAATCCCCCATTCAACATCGTTATCAATTTGCACATTAAGCACATAATATCCAATACTGATTATAACGGCATTGCACAAAAAAATCAATAGGTTTTGAATAATTTTAACAAAAAAAATATACATTTTTTGTTGATTATGATTTGTGTGATGTAACAAAGGACGAAAAAGGACGAAAAATGCGCCAAAAACAATAGGTACCATGGCTTTTTTGGGTAAAATCCCTTGACAACGAAGCGCGCCTTTGTTAAAATAGGCACACAGACAGCTGTATATTTTTTACCGAAAGGAGGATGCAGTGTTCTTATTTGAACCTGCGTTTTATTGCGATGGCTGAGAATTTGAATGAAAACATGAACGAGGAGCTTGAGGAATTAGAGGGTGAAACCTGTTTCCTTATCGATGAGGAAGGTAACGAGAATCCTTTTGAAATCGTAGGCAAGCTTGAAATAGACGGTTGTGAATACGTAGCATTCATGCCTGTTGACAGCGATGAGTGTGAGTACGTTATACTTAAAAAAGAACGTGACGAAAACGGCGAGGATATTTACGCTACCATCGACGACGATGACGAGTTTGAGAGTGTAGCTGAGGTTTTTGAGGACGAGATCTTCGGCGATTTGGATTTGGATATGCTCGGCGGCGACGAGGACGAGGAATAATTTCCGTTCGCGGTAATATAATAGTAACGCAATAGAAGCAAAGTTTCTTTTCCTGCTTGGTGCGTGTTGTTCCCGCATAAAAACCCACATTTACGAAGAGGAGACCGGTCTTCCCGTTCAGGGAATGCAGACCTCCCGACAGGGCGCTGCTTCGTCACCGCCTTGCTCGGACGTTGGGAGCACAAAAAATGGGAGAGGTCACCACCCTTGCTTGAGAGCAGGGTTTCGTTTGCGGGCCACGGCCCGGTGGGAAGAAACAGAATAAAAAGCACGCCTTTTCGGCGTGCTTTTTTGATAAGCATATTTTACTGTTCTACGGGGAATCTGTCGATTAACATGGCATCGAATTTAAGTATCTGCGCCGCATCCAGGCTGTCCACCGCATCGTCGCCGTTAACGTCGGCTGCGGAGAGCACGCCTGCGCCAAGGCTTATCATCCTGGCATCGTGCTTAAGCACCTGTGCCGCATCAAGGCTGTTTGCGTTGCCGTCACCGTTTACGTCGCCGAATCTTTTGGTGCTTCCGTTGCCGTAAATTTCAATTTCATCCAACTGCAGGCAGTACGTGGGCGAAGAAAGGATAATTCTTACGTATCTGCCGGAAGCCTCGTTGTCGAGGGTGTAATAGTAAGTGAAGTTTTCCGTGTTTAGAGTTGTACCGTTGTTCGACGGAGGGATAAGAGGAGCGTCTTGAAGCTCTTGGCGAACGTATTGAGCTGAAAGTCTGCCGGCCCAATTGTTCTTGTTATCACTAACCCAAATCATTGCATGGTCAGCGTTGAAGCCACGGTTGTTCCCATACTTATAACCGTCGCGAACGCCACGGAATACGATATGCTTAATATCGTTGCGGTTTACGCCCAGATCTATTACGTATTCATATAGTTGGAATGTGCCGACGAAGATAACCGAAACCCCTTCGAGAGAGCCGTGGGAATTGAGATGCTCGCCGGCAGCGGTTATACCGTCGGTGAGCTTGGTAAGACCGATATCGCCCCAAAACTGATAGGTTGTACTGCCGGTGGCATCGGGAAGGAAGCAGGAGGCAGGGTTGAAATCGGTAAGTCCCCTTAGAATGGTGTAGGGAGCGCCCAAAGCATAATTATAGCCTAAAGCGGATATATCGGGTACTTCTATTATGGGAGGTTCGTCATCGGAATCAGCGTCCTCGGAGGAGTCAGCCGCAAACGCGGTAAAGGACACGGTCCCCAAGCATATAGCAAGGGTTAAAAGAATCGTCAAAAGCTTTTTCATTTTGTTTCATCCTTTTGTTTTTCGTTGCCGACGGGAGTGCCGTTTGCGGCGGCGTATATCCCACGCAGGTCTGCATTTCGTAGACCTCTACGCGTATAATATCATTCGGTATTTATTTTGTCAATACGTTTTTTTAAAATTGCCACCTACTTTTATGGGCACGGCTACTCCTATATCCGTTGCTACTTCCGCGATGCCTGAAAGAACTATGGCTTTAAGCTCTTCGTCGTAATAGCAACGGGAGCTTTTTTTAAGCACCTCGCCGTCAATCTCCCTCTCCAGATAGGCGTCAAAAGCGGCTATGGCTTTTCCCTTGGCTTCTTCTTCCGTGATCGTTACGGGACGCAGCTCGTATTCTTTATACGTAAGCGTTTCCTTCAAAGCGGGCAGCTTTTGCCCTAAGACGTGAAGCTTTTCGGTGTTTGCTTCTGCGTCTGCGTATTCAAAGCTTGTTTCTTCATTTTTAAAGAGAGGGAAGTCCTTCCCCAAAACCGAATATACCGTCTTGGTTTCAACGTTGCCCGTATAATGCTTTTCCGTGGTTTCAAGGGGGATTATTACCGTATATTCACGATAAACCATGGCGGTAACACTGCCCTCTGCGGGATACAGATATACGGCACCGTGTTTGCCCGTAACCTCGCCGGATATAAGCAAATCTCCCTTGGCTACCGTGTTTCCCTTCATAACGGCAGGCTCTCCCTTGGTAGCGGTTATTTTTTGTATGACCCCCGCTTCGGAAGCCACTATGTTGCAGGGAGTATCCGACTGTTCTTTGTGCGGAACGTTAGTGCGCTTTCTTAACTTAACCGTTGCCACCGTTCCTTGAATGTTTATGGCAATATCCGAGTATTCCGAGTTTTCGATAAGGAATCTTTGCTCCGCTTCGTATACGTCTATGCCGTATAGCTTTGCCCCCGTATATACCCCCAAGCCTCTAAGCTGTGACGTAACCGCTTCGCTGTCAAAAGGCTCGTCGCACTGAGGGCGCACGTCCCATATCAGACGGGTAGAGCCGAAGATTATAAGCAGTGCACATATAAGTCCCGCCAAAAGTCCCGGTCGGTGCAAAAAGCCTATAGCCAAAAAGGGCAAGCCACGCTTTTTCGTAACCCTTACGGCAATGCCTTGCCCCTCAAGCTTTGAGATAAGCTTATCAGCGCCGAATACGGAGCAAACCGTACCGTAGCCGTTTTCCGTGGGCACGAAGTTTCCAAATCCGTAGCCTTCTTCGGAAAGGCTTTTTATTGCATCTAAAATTCCTTCACCTTCAAGCTCTATGGCTATTGCGCCGGTAAACCAACGTATAATACGGTACAAAACCGACCCTCCCCTTTAAAAAAAATCAAGTCCCTTTATAAGGCCGGTGACCATGGCGCGGTTCTTGGACAAAAGCGCTACCTGCAAGTCTTCTCCCCTTATGCGTATTCTGCTGCTTTTGCAAAGCATTATTACTTGTTCCCGTGTATATTCCACTAAGGTCATAACCCCCTGCGCCTGAAGCGTTCGTCTGCCGTACATCTCAAAGGTGGGGGAGGAAAGCCCCATGTTTTCCATAGCGATTCACCTCTATTGGAAGAATATGCTTTCCACGTTCTTAAAATGCACTTTGCGACGTATAATTTTTCGGTGATGTAAATTGATTGCTGTTAAAAGGCTGAAGGGCGCAGGCACCGTTGCCGTGACTGCCTTGTTTGTGTATTGTCTTGCAAACAGTAAGGAAGTGGCGGAAGCGAGCGGTAAATATCTGGCGCTGTGCGGAACCGCAGTGGTTCCGTCGCTTTTCGTGTTTTCGGTACTGGGCGCTACGGTTTCGGGCAGTGAAGCCTTCGTAAGGCTGTGCACCGCCGTCCCTTTTTGGGGGACCGAGACGGCGGTGCTTCTGTTGGGGCTTTGCGGCGGAGTGCCCCTTGGTGCCCTGACTGCGCTGGAGCTGTACCGCGGCGGCAGCATAAGCAAACGGCAAGGCGAGTACCTGTGCACGTTCTCTACCGTTCCCTCCGTTTCTTTTATACTCAGCTACACCTCGGAAGCGTTGGACAGTAGGCTGTCGGGCCTTAAACTTTTGATAATGACGCTTGCCGCCGCGGTGCTGACCGCCGTGGTTTTCAAGCCCATTATGCTGAAAAAAGGGGAAAGAAAAATAAGTCCCACCATTATAGTCAAAGGGAAGAGCTTTAGTGATATAATTACAAGCAGTGCCGTAAGCGCCCTTGTTATATGCGGATGCGTGGTGTTTTTCGGTAGCCTTTCCGCTATTTTGCCCAAGGATTTAGGCGGTTTTTTAGAGCTGAGCGTGGGTATTTCCAACAGCAAAAGCTTTGTGCGGTCCGCGAGCCTTTTGGGCTTTTCGGGCATTAGCGTACTGTGTCAGGTATCCGCCGTGTGCAAAGGGGAACTTAGCGCCTCTTATTTGATAGCCGCAAAACTGTTCCAAGGGGCGGTAATGGGCGTAATAGCGTATTTTTTGTAAAAAAGCGAAGAAAAACGAGGAAGGAATAGGTAAGAAAACTTAAAAAAGTATATACAAAAGCGAAAAAATGTGGTACAATGGGTCATAACATATAACATAGGAGGAAGAACTATGGCTTTTTGTTCCAATTGCGGTTCGCCCGTAGATGAAAAGTTTGCTTTTTGTACCTGCTGCGGTGCAAAAGTTACCAAAGAAGCTTCTGTTCAGGACGTTGAAGATGCTTTCGGCCAAACGGAAGTTCTTGCTGTGGAGAATAATGCCCCCGTGGCAGAAGAACCGATAACGGAAAACACCATCCAAGAAGAAGTTAAAGAACCCGAAGCGGTTGAGGAACTCCCCGCGGAAGAAACTCCGATAGAAACGGCACCCGTGGAAGAAGTGCCCCCCGTTGTTACCGAACCCAGGGAAACCCCGGCGGTTAACCCTGCCGCAACCAACGTATATGAAGCTCCCCCTGCGACCGGCTATACCAACGTACCTCCTGTACAAGAGGAGCCTCAGCTGCCTTTGGGGAAGGACACCGTTGAAACCGTACCCAATAAAAAGGGCGAGTTCGGTGTGGTTGGCACTTGCTACTATTTCTTTATGACCTTGCTTTACGCTATCCCCTTCGTAGGACTTATTATGGCTATCGTTATGTCCTTCGGTGGTACGGTTAACAGAAGCAAGCGTGGCTTTGCACGTGCCGTACTGATTTATAAGATCATCGGCATCGTATTGATTTTATCTGCTCTTATAGCGCTTATCTTTTTGCAAAACGCGTTGTTTGAGATGCTTTCCGATTATTTAAGCGAGGATATCTATTCCTGGTCGGAGCTGTTTGATTTGCTGTAAGCTTAAACGATAAAGAAAGACTGTGTAGAAAAAATCTGCACAGTCTTTCAAGCTGATGACAAACCTTGTCATCAGCTTGGCAGAGTGCTGAGAAAGAGCGCAGACAAGACGAACCGAGGCGAGAACTGTTATGCCACCCCATTACTCACTTCGTTCGTAACGGGGACCCCGAACTGTACTGTGAGCCGAGGTTCGTTTTGAACG
>JAFQHW010000016.1 GCA_017397805.1 Clostridia bacterium
CAAACCTTGTCATCAGCTTGGCAGAGTGCTGAGAAAGAGCGCAGACAAGACGAACCGAGGCGAGAACTGTACTTTGTACTGTGAGCCGAGGTTCGTTTTGAACGAAAAAATATAACAAAATGCAGAAAAATAAGGAGGCTCGCCTCCTTATTTTTCTTCTTCATTATATTTGTTTGTTTTCTTTTTCGTGCTCTGTGCCTTTGTCAGTGGTCTGAAAAACCTTGATGGACAGCCATCGAGGTTTTTGTAGTTATCTGAGATACGAAAAAATCTTCGTTCCTTTGTTTTTAAGCCATCTGAACAGCAAAACGTCCGATACGGTCATAAGCACGAATAACAAAACGAGATACACGTTGGGGTCTATGAAATTTCTGAGCAGGTAATAAATGCCGCCCAAGGCAACCACCAACGCCAAACCGCCCATCAAGCAAACGGCAACGGGTGCGCTTTGCTTTACGGGCACCGCCTCGTTTGTCCAATCAAGCTTAGGCATTTTAAGGTTAAGGCAAAGACCGCCCAAGGCAGAAAGGAACATATATGCTATGCCTATGCCGAACACAAGGGCAGAGTGAAAGAAGCCAAGGTCTGCGGTAATAATTGCGGCTATGATAAATATAATCGCCATAGGGGCGGTGAGATATAGTTGAAGCTTCAGCTTAGCCGTAAGCACCTTCATAGGATGTACCGGCAAGGACTGCAATATCCATATACCGTTACCCTCCAGTGAAACGGAGGGGGCGGTAAGATCGTTAAAGGACACGGTGGCGCAGACTGCCGCCGCCGCAACGAGCGCTATTACACCCGAACCGAAGGAATTAGCCATCATATGCAAAAGTCCCGAATCTGCAAGGACGGGTCTTAGCTTTACAAGCAAAACCACGGAGAAGATCGGCAACACCACGGTGCCGAGCCCGCAGTTAAGCATATATGTAGGGCTGGAGGTAAAGTGCTTCAGCTCTTTTCTTAGCAGTGCTCCCGATACCGTGGAATGGGAAAAGGACACCTTGGATCTACTTATCGCTTTTACGTTTAAGTTATTTGCTATCCTGATAAAGCTACGGTTAAGAATGAAATATATCAAAGCAAACAGCGCTACACAAACGGCAAGACACAGCAAAACCGAAACCGCGTCCCCTGCGGCGCCCTTGCCCAACACGTAGAATGGGTACAACCAGCGCTTAACGGATACGGCGGACTGCTGTGGATCTTCGGCGATGGAGCTTAAAAGCTCAAACGCCTTATCGTACAGCGTGTAGTAAGCTATCATAAATCCCAAGGAAAGGACCACCGTTATATAGTTTTTGCCCTTTAGCTTAGTGCTTATAAGTGCAACCAGCCAACCCAAAAGGCAAGATAGCGCCATTATAACCGCCGCCAAGGCGGGTATGGTCAAAAGGGGCAAAACAATAGTACCTACCGTTACCGTTTCCACGGAGATACAGTAAGAGATCACGGCGGGCAACATTACCACAAGCTCGAAAAACATACTTGTAAAGAGCACTGCCAAAAGCCTTACGGTGAGTATTACGCGGGGTTTTATGGGCATAGACAAAAGCAGCTCGTTATCCTTTGCCAAATAAAGGGAGGAGTAGGTGCTGAACACACTGCCCACAACGCCTACGGCAACGGCAATAAGCCCCATTATGGCAAAGTACAGCCAAGCGTAGCCGGCCGATACCATTCCTTCACACATAATGCGGCTGATGCTGAAAAAGGAAAAGCCAAGCAAACCGAATATCAGCAGATACAAAAGTCCCGTTGTGGCGGTTTTTTTGCCTGCGGACTGCCCTTTTTTATTTTTTCCGAGCTCTCGGTTAAATATCTCAAGAAGCTGTTTTTTAAGCAATGCTTTAAGCATTTTCACCCTCCAACTCCAAAAATACGTTTTCCAAGGAGCTGTCGCCCTTAACCTCGTCCATAGTACCGGACTTAACGAGCTGACCGTCCTTGATTATCGCCACCTTATGACAAAGCTTCTCTGCCACTTCAAGCACGTGGGTGGAGAAGAATATGGCGCCGCCCTTTTTGCAATGCTCTGCCATTATAAGCTTTAATTTGTGGGATGCCTTGGGGTCAAGTCCCACAAACGGTTCGTCCATTATTACAAGCTTGGGGGAATGTACGAAGGCTGAGATTATGGCAAGCTTTTGCTTCATACCGTGAGAATAGGAGGATATGGAGTTGCCCAAATTTTCGGTCATCTCAAATTCTGCCGCATATTTTTGGATAAGTTGAGTTCTGTCACTTGCGGAAACCTCAAAAATATCCGCTGTAAAGTTAAGGTACTGGATACCTGTCATAAAACCGTACAGGGCGGGGTTATCGGGGATATAAGCTATCTTGGATTTGCAAAGCAAGGGGTCCTTCTTTAAGGAAACGCCGTCGATGAATATCTCCCCTTCTTCGAACTGCAAAATTCCGCAAACGGACTTTATGGTAGTGGTTTTACCCGCGCCGTTATGACCTATAAAGCCGTATATCTCCCCTGCCCGTATGTGCAGACTAAGGTTATCTACCGCCTTTTTTTCGCCGTATATTTTGGTTAGATTTTGAATTATAAGCATAAAAAGCTTTCCTCTCTTCTTAAAACAGCAAGGGGCATCCCGACAAGAAACCCCTTTGCGTTATGAATTTGCGTTTCTACCAATTAATGCCTTGCATTACGGGCAAGAAGCCGTCTACTTCCGCGGTAGTGTAATCAACCTTTTCGCCCGTTACGGGATTAAACATATACTGATATGAGAATATGCAGAAGCCATCTACCGTGTCAAGACGTTCAGCCATCCACTCAAAAGAGCGCTTAAGTATGTCGCTGTTCTCCTGCCACTCGTATCTGCCCGCGCCCGCATACTGGTCTTCTCTGCCTATTTTGTGCATACAAAGACCAAGCACCATATCAACGCTTTCCTCGGTATTCAAGTTTATCCAATCCTGAGAAAGCTTGTCAAAAGGTACGGTAGCGTGCTCAAAGCCGAAATATATCTGAGGACAGATATAATCCACGTAACCGGGGGTAGAACACCAGGTCTTAACGTCAGCCGCCAAGGAATTCATATTAGTGTTGATATTGCCGCCGGGAGAAATACCGAAGAGCATATCGGGGTTTTCCGCCTTAACGGCATCGTATATCTGCTTAACGAGGGTGTTTATGTTGTTCCTGCGGAACTCGATAAGAGTTATAAAGTCATCCTGTGCTTCAAAAGCCGCCGCATCGTAGATGGGGTCGTTGTCGGGGTAGAAATAGTCATCCATATGAACGCCGTCCACATCGTAGTAACGGCAGATTTCCGTTGCTACGTTAACGATGTACTGTCTGACTTCTTCGTAAGCGGGGTTAAGATACACTCTTCTGGTAGTCTGAAACAGATATGTTTGAGATTTTTCGGGATCGTTATACCACTGCTTAATAAGATAGCTGTCATTTACATACTCTATCTCGTTAATAGCGTAGGCGCGCATGGGGTTTATCCACGCCTGGAAAGAAAGCTCGTATTTATGCGCCGCGTCTATCATTATGGGCATAAGGTCGTAAAGGGAGGTGTTGCCGTAGGTGGTAGCGGTGATCTTTGCGGCATCGTCATCCTTAAGCTCCTGATCTGCCTTGCGGTTACTGTTACCGTTCATATAGTCAGACCAAGGATAATACTCGGAAAGATACATAGAGTCACAGTCGGGATGCACCTGCACCACTACGGTATTGAAACCACTATCCTTAAGGTTCTTCATAACCGTATCGATTTTTGCGGCAAAATCATCCTCAGTGCGTTGCAGACCGTTTTCCTCGTCGTAATATACGGGAATCAAGTCCAACTGAGAAAGCCACATAGCCTTCATATTGTCGTAGTTCAAAGGCTTATAGTCAACGTTTGCGCCCTGCTCAAGCTCTTCTCTTGCTTCAAGAAGGGGGTCAATAATCTCGGTTTTTGCCGACTCTGCCGCGGTAAGACCGTTGCTTACCTGAAGAACTATTATACCGTTTCCATCGTAAACGGCACCGGGGGTTTTGCTTTGTGCCACAACGGTATCCTTAGTGCTGCCCTCTTTGTGGCAAAGAACGGTTTTTACGTTGGTGTAACCCGCTTCTTCAACGGCGCTTAACGCCTCGTCTACGGTCATACCCTTAACATCGGGCAGTTCGGATACTGTCACGGATTCCTCGGAGATCTCCTCGGAAGCGGCATCCTTGTCGGTATCACCGCCGCAAGCCGCCATTGAGAGCGTCATACACAACGCCAATAGCATAATTAAAAGCTTTTTCATAGTTTTAAATCCTCTGCAATTCAGCTAAGAAGTATATCCTCTTTGTCCTTAACGAAATCCATCAAATTATCCACTTCCTCAAGGGTGGAAGGCACTCTTTCACCGGAGGTGTGGCTGAGAATCAAGGAGGAGGAGAATATGGAGAAGCCTGAGCAGTTGCCGTAGTCCTCAGCGAAGCTTATACATCTCTTAAGCACGTCCTTGTTGTTTATCCACTCGGAGGTAGAGCCTTTAGAGGCGAATTCAAGGGTAACGCCGGGGATGATTCTTATACTGTCAACCTTTACAAGGTTAGACCACTGAACGTAAAGCATATCGAACTGGCTGTTCTTAAGCTGTAAGCCCCAATAAAGCTGAGGCATAATATAATCCGTATATCCCTCGGTAGAAAGCCACGTATCTATATCGCCGTAAGCACCGCGAACCAAAGCAGGCTTACCTGCGGGAGAGATACCGAAAAGCGCCTTGGGGTTCTCTGCCTTTACTGCGGCGTAAAGACCGCTTATAAGCTTGTTAAGGCTTTCCTTACGGAAAGTTTCGGGGTCGGTATACTCAGCCTGGTCAAGGAACGCCGCCTTGTCGTATTCAAAGCCCATATTGGTGGGATAGAAGTAGTCGTCGATGTGAACGCCGTCTACGTCATAGTATCTTACTATTTCTGCGGCACCGTCAATTATAAGCTGACGAACCTCTTCTCTGCCGGGGTTAAGATAAAGATTACCTTCAAACTTTATAACGTAGTCATCCATATGCTCCTGATAGAACTTACGCAAGCCGTAGCTTATGTTTATAAGCTCAACGGAGGAAGCTACCATACAACGCAGAGGGTTTATCCAAGCGTGAATGCTTAGGTTTAAAGCGTGTGCTTCTTCTACTATTATCCGGAAGGGGTCATAGGTGAAATCCAAGCCGTACATACCAACGACGTACTTAGAGGGGCAATAGTAAGCGGAGGGATAAAAGCTATCGCCGTTGGGACGAACCTGAACGAAAAGCGTGTTAATGCCAAGGTCCTTCAAACCCTTCAGAACCATCTTCGCCCTCTCCCTGCATTCCTCTTCGGGACGCTGACCGGAGCCGGAATTATATACGGTTTCCATATCGTACTGAGAAAGCCAAGCCGCCTTCACATATTCGTAGTTTGTAGGCTGATAATCGCTGTTTGCGCCCTGCTCCAAAACGGGACGGTTCTCAACAAGTGCGCTTTGCTTATATTCCAAGGTTTGAGCCGCGATGGTCTTACCGCCGGAAATAAAGAGGAAGCATTTAGTGCCCTTCTCATAGCTTTCGCCTATTTTTAGGTCTATTTCCGCAACCTCGCCTTTGGGTACGTCGTCATAATTCTTCTCACGCACCTTAACGTCAAAGCCTGCATCCTTTAAAGTTTTTTCAGCCTCTTCGGGAGACATACCGGTAATATCGGGAACCTCTACAAGGTCGCCCTCGTCAACAACGGTGGAACTGTTACCGTCAGCTTCGGGAGTGGATACTGCCGTGCTGTCATCCACGGGAGCAGATGAGGTATCACCCTCGTCTTTTCCGCAAGCAACTGCACACAAAAGGGATAGCACTAAAAGCATACACAAAAGTTTTCTCATACTTACCTCTTTTCTCGCAGGCCGAAAAGCCTACAGCTTTATACACGCAGTATAACACATTACTTTTTTTATGTCAACAAATTTAACCTTGCATACAATGGTTATAAAGGAGGTTTTTTGATGGCATCCGTATTTTTAAGCCCCTCTACCCAAGAATATAATTTGTATTACGACGGCAACGGCAACGAGGAGCTTTATATGAATCTTGTGGCTGATGAGATAGAGCCGTATTTAACCGCAAGCGGCATAAGCTTTGGCAGAAACGACCCCTCAGGACGAGTAAGCGATTCCGTTGCCGCTTCAAACAGCGGAAATTACGGCCTGCACTTGGCGCTTCACTCCAATGCCGCAGGGTCAGGCAACGCAGGAAACGTAAGAGGGATTGACGTTTATTACTACCGAGACAGTCCCTCCGGCAAAGCGATGGCTGAAATACTGGCAGAAAACCTGAGAAGCATTTATCCCGGTACGGTGCGAACGGTACCGAACACAAGCTTTGCTGAACTGCGCTCCACCCGCGCGCCCGCCATACTCGCAGAGCTGGGATACCACGACAACCCCGAAGATGCGGAGTGGATAAAAGCCAATATATCCGCTTTGGCAAGGGAGATCTCCCGTTCGGTGGCGGAGTTCTTGAACGTTCCCCTCGTATCACCCGATGGAGAATCTGCCACGGAAAAGGGGTTGGTGTCCACAGGCGGCGGTAGGCTTAATATCAGAGAAGCGCCCACTACAAGCTCCGCCGTTATAGGGCAAGCGCCCAACGGGTCCACCCTTGATATTCTGGGAAGGGAGGGTGAATGGTACAGGGTCCGCCGCGGAAATTTACGCGGCTACGTTTTCGGACAGTACATAAAAATTTTATAAATGCAAAAAAGTGGCTCGTTTGAGCCACTTCAAGCTGATGACAAGCCTTGTCATCAGCTTGGCAGAGTGCTGAGAAAGAGCGCAGACAAGACGAACCGAGGCGAGAACTGTTATGCCACCCCATTACTCACTTCGTTCGTAACGGGGACCCCGAACTGTACTGTGAGCCGAGGTTCGTTTTGAACG
>JAFQHW010000001.1 GCA_017397805.1 Clostridia bacterium
AAGAAGGTCTTTACGAGTTTGAAGGCGATTACTACTACGTAAGATCCAACGGCTTGCTTCTTACTTGGGGCATGAACATCACCAAGACCAATGGCTTGCTTTCCGCAGGCGAGTATAAGTTTGGTGAAGACGGTAAGCTTCAGATGCTTAACGGTCCTATCGAAGACGCATACAACTCCGCATACCTTAACTTCTACAAGGACGGCATCCGTGTTTACGAAGAAGGTCTTTACGAGTTTGAAGGCGATTACTACTACGTAAGATCCAACGGCTTGCTTCTTACTTGGGGCATGAACATCACCAAGACCAATGGCTTGCTTCCCGCAGGCGAGTATAAGTTCGGTGAAGACGGTAAGCTTATTATGCTTAACGGCCCCGTTGTGGATGCGTTAAACTCTGCATACATTAACTTCTACAAGGACGGCATCCGTGTTTACGAAGAAGGTCTTTACGAGTATGAAGGCGACTTCTACTACGTAAGATCCAACGGCTTGCTTCTTACCTGGGGTGCTTACGTATCCGAGGATATGGCAAACGGCCTTGTTCCTGCAGGCGACTACGTGTTCGGCGCAGACGGCAAAATGGTTAAGTAATTAATCAATATTAAATTCCCCGATACGCACGGCAATCCGTGCGTATCGGGGTTTCTTTTTTCAAAAGACGTATTGATTATTTCTGCTTTTGTGCTATAATGTATCCACGTGCAGAAGAAAAGGAGGGGAGCTGTATATGCGTCTTGCAGTTAAAAGAAGACTTTTTGTGTTGGCCGCCGTTTTATTTGTTTCATCGGTATTTGTTTTTCGCGGCTTCTTTATAGAAACGCGGGCGGGCAACACGGCTATGATAGTGTTTTTCATACTGTATTTTGTTGCAACCCTTATTTGGCTTAGATGCCCCAATTGCAAAAAATATTTATGGCACCTAACGCCCTTTGCCAAGCATTGCCCTCATTGCGGCGAAGCCTTAAACGATTAGCAAATTATGAAAACGGAACACAGGTGATATGAATGTATTTCGATGATTTGAAGGTAGGAATGGCGGTGGACACAGCCCCTGCCGTTATTAAGAAAGAAAAGATGCTGGCTTTTGCCTACGATTACGATAACGTCCCCCTGCATACCGATGAGGAATATGCGAAAAAGACACCCTTTGGCAAGCTTATCGCGCCGGGTGTGATGTCTTTTGTGTCTGTTTGGGCAAAATATTTGGAGGTGGATTTATTCGGTGATGCACTTCCGGCAGGCAAATCCACGAAGATCGAGTGGCTAAAGCCCGTATTTGCCGATGACGTTTTGACCGGCAGAGCCACCGTTACGAAGCTTGAAAAAAGAAGCGAGAAAAACGGGCTGGTGGAGCTTATCATAGAAGCGTATAACCAAAACGGAGTGCACGTTTTGACGGACGTTACCGAAGCGATAGTTAAATGCAAACTGCCGTAACGGGCAGGTGGTACGGTGCCTTTAAAACCGCTGTTTAGCAGAGGGCATGAAAAAAATTAAAAAAACTCTTGACATTTGCGTTTAACTGTGCTAATATTAGTTAAAATTTGAATATCACAAAGAACGACTGTGACGAGGACGGTCGGATCGTAATGCCTTAAGAGAGTTGCCGGTTGGTGCAAGGCAATGGCGGAGCTTTCCAATGACTTATCACCTCTGAGTCGAAGGACCGAAAGGCAAAGTGCCAAGTAGACTCCTTCCGTAATGCTGCGTAAAAGCAAAGGGCTTGTTAGAGCTCGTAAAGTGACGGATTCCTTCCGTAATTTGAGTGGTACCGCGGGTTAATAGCTCGTCTCAAAGGTTTTCTTTTGAGGCGGGTTTTTTGTTTTATTCAAATTTGTATCCATTATCAAAACAGTCAAAATTGAAAGGAGACAACAAAATGGATTACAGTTTGAAAGAGATCGCAGGAAGAATCAAGGGACTGCGCGAGGCAAAAGGATATACTCAGGAAGAGCTTGCAAAGCTCACCGGAGTATCGGTTGAGGATTATAAGGTTTTGGAACAGGGCGAAACCGATTTCAGCTTTACGTTTATTTACAAGTGTGCAAAGGCTTGCGACGTTGAAGTTGTTGACCTTCTCGACGGTACAAGTACAACACTCAGCTCCTTCTCCATCACAAGAAAAGGCGAAGGCCTAAAAATCGTTAAGAAGCACGGCGCCGAATACGATAACCTTGCCCCTAAATTCAAGGATAAGCTTTCCGAACCCTTCTGGGTAAAATTCCCTTATGTTCCCGAGGAGCAAAACGCGCCTATCAATCTCAGCTCTCACAAGGGACAGGAGTTTGACGTAATCATTAAAGGCTCTTTGAAGGTGCAGATAGGTAACCACGTTGACGTGCTTCACGAGGGCGATTCCATTTTCTATGACAGTACTCAACCCCACGGTATGATAGCCGTAAGCGAAGGCGGATGCGAATTTTATGCGGTAGTTCATAACCCTCAGGACGGCAGTGTAAGCGAGGAATATCCCGAAACTCCTTACGTTCAGGATAAAACGGTCGATAAGACTGCAGAGAAAACCACGGTTGCAGATAACTTCATCGAATCCTATTACGATAAAAACGGCGTATTCAACGGTATAAAATACAAGAATGCAGACAGATTTAACTTTGCCTTTGACTGCGTTGACGCTATCGCGGAGAAGAATCCCGATAAGCTTGCCATGATGTGGGTTGCCAACGATAAGACGGACAGAAGATTCACATTCAGCGATTTGAAGAAGTATTCCGCAAAGACCGCTAACTACTTCGAATCCCTCGGCATCAAGAAGGGCGACACGGTTATGTTGGTGCTCAAGCGCCATTATCAGTTCTGGTTCTGTATGCTCGCCCTTCACAAGATCGGCGCTATCGCCATTCCCGCAACCAATCAGCTTGTAGAGCACGACTTTACCTACAGATACAAGGCGGCAAAGGTTAGGGCAATCGTTTGCACCGCTGACGGCGACGTATCAAAGGAGGCAGAAAAAGCGGCAGCAGAATTCCCCGAAATGCTCAAAATCCTCGTTGGCGGCAAGAAGGACGGTTGGAACGACTTTAACGTAGAAATGGAGCGCTTCAGCACCCACTTCTACCGCACCGAAGAAACTCCTTGCGGCGACGATCCCATGCTTATGCTCTTTACGTCAGGTACAACCGGTTATCCCCGTATCGCAACCCATTCCTATAAGTATGCATTGGGCCATTATCCCACTGCAAAGCATTGGCACAACGTAAACCCCGACGGTTTGCACTTCACCATCTCCGACACGGGTTGGGGCAAGGCTCTTTGGGGTAAGCTCTACGGTCAGTGGCTGTGCGAGGCAGGCGTATTTACCTATGACTTTGACAGATTCCATTCCGAAGACATTCTTCCCATGTTTGCTAAATACGGAATCACTACCTTCTGCGCACCTCCCACCATGTACCGTTTCTTCATAAAAGAGGACTTGTCTAAGTACGACCTTTCCTCTATTGAATATGCAACCACTGCAGGCGAGGCTCTTAACCCCGAAGTATTCAATCAGTTTAAAAAGGCAACCGGACTTACCATTATGGAAGGCTTCGGTCAGACCGAAACCACCTTGTCTATCGCAAACTTCGTAGGCTCTACCCCCAAGATCGGCTCTATGGGCAGACCCAGCCCTCTTTACGACGTTGTGGTTCTTGACCCGGACGGCAACGAGTGCAAGACCGGTGACACGGGCGAGATATGCATCCGCGTAAAGGACGGAGACGCTCCTTGCGGACTGTTTATCGGCTATTACCTTGACGAGGAAAAGACCAACGAAGTATGGCACGACGGCTATTATCATACGGGCGATACCGCCACCATGGATGAGGACGGTTATCTCTGGTACGTTGGTCGTATCGACGACGTTATCAAATCCTCCGGCTACCGTATCGGGCCCTTTGAGATAGAAAGCGTTATCATGGAGCTTCCTTACGTGCTTGAGTGTGCGATCACTCCCGTACCCGACGAGGTAAGAGGACAGATAGTTAAGGCGACCATCGTTCTCGTAAAGGGCAAAGAGGGTACGGACGAGCTGAAGAAGGAAATTCAGGAATACGTTAAGACTCACACCGCACCCTATAAGTATCCCAGAATAGTTGAATTTGTCACCGAGCTTCCCAAGACCATCAGCGGCAAGGTAAGACGTGTGGAGATACGCAAAAACGACTTGGCAAAATTAAATAAATAGCAAAAGCATTTAACAATAAAAACTACCCGAAGAAGAACGCATCTTTTTCGGGTAGTTTTTTGCGTGATATTAGTTGTCGTAAATTATGTAATAACCTATACGGGTGGAGCTATCTGTAACTTTGCCCATATTCTCGGTTTCAAATTCGCTTTTGCGGTAAATAAGCTCAGGATGCTCGGCTTCGAATTTATAAAAGCCCTCCAAGTCCTCTTTTGTAAACAAAAACCTTATCTCCGCCTTCTTACACATAGGCTTTTCCAAAACCTCAGGCGCTTGTCCGCAGGCAACGTCGATAACCATCTTAACAAAATCGTTGCCCGTAGAAAGATACACTAAATCAGAGCCAATGCAGTCGCCGCCCATACGGGCACCTATCTCTATAATGCGTATATTTCCGTCAGCATCCACCTTGAACTCCGAGTGGCCCGCGCTGTTTTCAATATGCAGTGCGTCAAGGGCTGCAAACACGGTGGCCTTCGCCCTCTCCACCGTTTCGTCGGACAGATCGGAGGGTTGTGTGTGGCCCGTTTCTATAAAGTGGGGCGCGCCCGTGGTATATTTCTTGGTTACGGCTAAAAAACAGTGCTTTCCTTTAAAGCTTACGGTTTCCATACTGTACTCGTCGCCCTGCAAAAACTCCTCAATAATAGCCTTTTTTTCAAAGGATACGGCACAGGCTTCCTTAACGGCGTTTTCAAGCCCTTCGGCACTTTCAAGCTTGGTAATACTGCGGCTTCCCGACCTATCCGTAGGCTTAACTATTATGGGGTAGCTAAAGTCGGCAATCGCCCCAACAAGCTCTGTGCCTTCGTCTGCGATAACAAACTTGGGGCAGGGGATGCCGCCCTTTAAAAGCGCCTTGCGCATTGCGTATTTATTGGTTTGTATTTCCGTATGCTTCGTTGCGTTGCAGGGCAGACCAAGCTTTTCCGCCACGTAGTTTACGGTTATCGCCGCTAAGTCTGATGCAATAGAGCAAATGCCGTCGGGCTTTATCCTTTTGCATTCCTCTAAAATGGCATCCTTTTCCACTATGCTTATAGGGTAAAAGAAATCTGCCGTTTTTTCACCCACGGCACCGTCGCGCCAGGCGAAAACGTGTGTCTCATAGCCCAGCGACTTAGCCTTTAAAATAAGTTGGTTTTGAAAATCGTTTGCACCTATAACAACTATCTTCTTCATTATTTGTAAAATTCCTTTACTTTTTCGCAAACGGTATTAAGGTCCTCACCTCTTAGACCGTAGTACATGGGAAGTCTTAGCAAACGCTCGCTATGCTCGGTAGTATACTTATCCTCACCGTAAAAGACGCCAAACCTTTCACCTGCGGGGGCAGAGTGCAAGGGAACGTAATGGAAGGCAGAGCCTACACCGTTTTCTTTCAAAAAGGCTATAAGGCGGCTTCTTTCCTCAAGACTTTTTGCCTTAAGATAGAACATGTGGGCGTTGTGGGTACAACCCTCGGGTATAAAGGGAAGCTCTATCTTCCCTTCCTCGTAGAGGGGTAAAAACGCCTTGTAATACTTGTTCCAGCTATTAAGCCTGTCGTTGTTTATGTCCTCAAAGGCTTCAAGCTGTGCCCAAAGGTATGCGGCGTTCATATCGCTGGGCAGGTAAGAGGAGCCATAGTCCACCCAGGTATATTTATCTATCTGACCGCGGAAGAACTTACTGCGGTTGGTGCCCTTTTCTCTTATTATCTCTGCTCTTTCTATATCATCGGGGTTCTTGATAAGCAGTGCGCCGCCTTCACCCATGCTGTAATTCTTGGTTTCGTGGAAGCTGAAGCAGCCGAAATCGCCTATGGTGCCCAATGCCTTACCCTTGTAAAAGGCGTTAACCCCCTGCGCCGCATCCTCAACTACCTTAAGACCGTGGCGATGGGCTATATCCATAATGGTATCCATTTCGCAGGCAACACCTGCGTAGTGGACGGGCACTATAACCTTCGTTTTTTCCGTTATTGCTTTTTCAATAAGGCTTTCGTCTATATTCATAGTATCGGGGCGCACGTCCACAAACACTATCTTCGCCCCTCTGCCCACAAAGGCATCTGCAGTGGAAACAAAGGTGTAGGAGGGCATAATAACCTCATCCCCTGCTTTTATATCGCAAAGGATTGCCGCCATCTCCAAAGCGTGGGTGCAGGAGGTGGTAAGCAGTACCTTGCAGGCACCCGTTTGCTCCTCAAGCCAAGCGTTACACTTTTTTGTAAAGCTTCCGTCACCGCAAATTTTATGGCTTTCCATAGCCTGCTTAATGTATCCAAGCTCAGTGCCCACCATGGGGGCAACGTTAAAATTTATCATACACTATTTATCCTCCTTGCTTTTGCCTTTGTATACCTGCCGTATGCGAGAAGGCTGCAGATGACTTACGGTCATATAGATTCTGCCTATATACTCGCCTATAAGCCCCAAGGCTATAAGAATAATACCGCCGATGAACAAAATTACCGCAATGGTGGAGGTGTAGCCTGCCGCCAGATGAGGACGTACAAGCTTTCTTATTATCATGACAAAGCCCAGAATAAATCCGAACAAAGCGGTAAAGCCGCCAAGCCCTGCAATAAACCTTAAGGGCATTACGGAGAAGTTGGTAAAGCCCGTAAGCCACAGCTTCAAAAGCTTCTTGAAGGAGTAGTTGGAGTGACCTTCCAAACGGGGTCGATGGGGCATTTCTATATCCGTAACCTTGTCCACTACCGTATTAAGATAACCCATAACGGAGGGGAAGGGGCTGTCGTAATTCTCGTACGCATCTGCGGCAAAGCGACTGATGGCGTAGAAGCTGGAAACGTGCACACCCTTTATTCTGGTTCCGTTCATCTCCGCTATCTTTGCGTTTATTTTGCTGGTGATGCGCTTGAACAGACTATGCTTTTTCTGCTTGAAATGGGCGTAAACCACGTCGTAGCCTTCGTTTATCTTATCAACGAGAGGGAAGATGCCTTCCGCAGGGTGCTGACCGTCATCGTCCATAAACACCACCACGTCACCCTTGGTATAGGGCACTGCCGCAAGCTTGGCGGCGGCCTGACCGAAGTTTTTGGAAAGATTGATGCCCGTTATTTTATCGTCACCGTCACATAGCTCCTTTATTACGGAAAAGGTGCCGTCGTGAGGATAATCGTTAACCAAAACTATTTGATAATCATGCTCCGGATGCTCCTTAAAAGCCGTGCGGATCTCCTCCACCACCAAACCGATGGTCTTAGAGGATTTATAGCAGGGGATCGCTATCGAAATAAGCAAAACAAAGTATCTCCTTTCAAGGCTTTTCGTATACACCAACCATTATACTCCATAAAAAAACAAAAAGCAATAATTTTAAGTATTATTTTATGTAGCGGCGCTTATGATACTTGCATTTTTTTTAAATTCGTGTTATTATTAACCAACAATGTGTGTGGGAGGACTGTTTGATGTCTGTTAAAGGTAAAAGACTTTTAGTGCTGGGCGGCGGCACTGCTACCCTTGATCTGGTTAAAAACGCCAAGGAAATGGGCGTTTATACTATAGTTACCGATTATTTGGAGGGTGGCGTTGCCAAGGATATTGCTGACGAGACCGCTATGGTCAGCACCATTGACCTGGATGCGTTGGCGGCGCTTATAAAGGAAAGAAACGTCGATGGTGTCTTCTGCGGCCCCAGTGAATTTAATATAAGAAATTTGATTAAGCTTTGCGAAAGAACCGGGCTTCCCTGCTATACCGATATGACGGTATGGGACAGATGTGCCAATAAGGACGAGTTTAAGCAGTATTGTATAGATAACGGTGTGGATTGCCCCCGTAAGTTCGAGGTGGACGAAAACTCTACCGATGAGGAGTTGGCGGCGGTGGACTACCCCGTAATAGTAAAGCCCGTGGACGGCTCCAGCTCAAACGGTATCTCCGTAAGCTATGATAAAAGCACTATTCGTGAGGCGTGCCGTTTTGCAATGGAGTATTCCAAGTGCAAGCGTATAGTGGTGGAGAAGTATATAGAAAACGGCGGTGAGCTTTTCGGTGCCCGTTATCTTATCCGTGACGGTGTGGCAACCCCTTATCTGCTTATGGATACCTATATTGCTGACCACAAGGACCCCAAAGGGCTTATAAGCCATTTCACCTACACCCCCTCTAAGTATGCGGATTACTACATGAGCAATATGGATGCCAAAGTAAGACAGATGCTTTCCAATATGGGTCTTAAAAACGGAACCGCATTCTTCCAGGCACTGCCCTATAAGGGCAAGATATATTTCCACGAGATGGGCTATAGGCTAAGCGGCGGTATGCTGTTTAAGCTTACTACCCCTCTTATGGGCATAAATGATATGAAGATGATGATAAGAACAGCCCTTGGCGAGCCGATGTTTGAGGATGGAGAGCTTGAAGGTATAAACATTTTAAGCCCCAAAAGGTTCGGCGCCCAGCTTACGGTGCCCCTGCGCGTGGGTACGATAGCTTCTATAGAGGGCTTGGAGGGCTTAAAGAATATGCCCTGCGTGGTGGATTTTATCCAGTATTATCACGAGGGGGATACCCTGCTTCCCAAGAATATGGGTACTTTGGGTCAGCACTTTGGCAGATTTACCATGGTTGCCGACAGCCCCGAGGAGCTTAAAAACGCAGTTGCCCGCATAAACGGCGAGCTTGTGATAAAGGATACCGAGGGTGCGAGGATGAACGGGCTGAAATTTGATCTTGAAAGAACTGAATAAGCTTACAAAAAGGTAAAAACGTAAAAAAACGAGTTTTTTCCTTATAATATATTTTTTGCTGCGAACAAAATCCACCCTCGACGTACGTTGGTACGCCTAACGGGTGGATTTGTGTCCGTTCCGACTAATTTTTCCTATACCCAACGGAGCTGTAAAGAACTCTCGTTTCTTTACAGCTCCGATTTTTTGCAAATTTTTAAAAATAATACTTGACATATTACGGATATGGTGATATAATCATAACTGCTTGGTGATAGGCTTTATAATCTTTTGGTTATACTATTGCCGAATAATTTTTGGAGGAGAGATCATATGCCCGTTGAACTTTGGTATTTGATATCGGTTTTCGCGGTGGCGATAATCGGCTTTATGCTTTTTAAGCGTCCGTTATATGAATGCATGCTATATTCCTTTTTGGTATTGCTTACGGTTTCGGGTACTTGGGGCAACGTTTGGTCGTACATAACGGATGCTTTGCAGGAATCTACCCTGTACGTTATCTTCGTGTTTATTATATCGGCCTCCTTGCTGTCAAAGACGAGTATAATTGACGACTGTATTAAAATCATTCTGGCGCTGTTCGGCAGATTAAGGGGCGGCGCGGGCTTCGTGGCCATCATCGGCAGCTCCTACATGGGCTCTCTTTCCGGCTCAGGTCCCGGTAACGTGGCAACCACCGGTGTTTTTACCATCCCCGCCATGATTCGTTCCGGCTATCCCCCTCACTTGGCGGCTAACGTGGAAGCTCATGCCAGCACGATGGGTAATATGATACCTCCCGCAGGTATGATAGCCATTGCTTTTGCGGCGTTGGATTTGCTTTTCCCCAACACTTATACGCTTTCCGAATATTGGTTACTTCTTTGGGGTATTGCAATTTGGTTTATCCTTCAGCGTATAATCACCCTCTACGTAATGTGCAGATATTACAAGGTAGAGGCTATGAAAAAAGAGGATATCCCCAGTCTCAGACAGTCCCTTAAAACCGGATGGAAGGCTATCTTCCTTCCCATAATAGTTTTCGTACCCTTCCTTGTTACCAGTAGATACGAGGCGTTCTTCCAAGGCAGACTGGGCGTTGACGGTGCAAAGGCATTAAATAACTGCTTGCTTTTGCTTATCCCTTCCCTTATAGTTATCTGCGGTATTTTGCTTTCCGGCAAAGAAACCATGAAAAAAATGAAGCCTGCGGCTATTTTTTCCGAGATCAAGGGCGGTATGCTTAAGGTTGTTCCCACTGCGGCTCTTGTGCTTTTTGCCTATTTCGTAAGCAACGTGTTTGCGGATTTGAGTGTGGAGCAAGCTATAGGCGACCTTATATCGGGTCTGAATTTAAGCAGGGTATGGCTTTGCATATTGCTTCCTCTGTTTACTGCTGTCTTGGGTATGCTGCTTCCCGGCTCTACTCAGGTAAAAATCTTTGGCGGTATTATAATATCCGTAATGGCGGCGGCAGGCACCAATCCTATGCTTGCGGCGGGTATGCTGCCTTGTATTTGCGGCTCTATGCACGGCGTAACGCCCCCTTACTGTGCGTGTGTTTACACGGGTATGGGCATCGCTCAATCCAAGCTTAAGCCCACCCTGCTTAACTGTGCGATATGGATAGGCGTTCATTACCTGCTTTCCGTTATTATACTGCTGGAGTGGCTTCCCATCTGGGGCCTTAAATAAGGAGGTATTAAAATGCGTAAAAAACTGTTTAATATTTTAAATAATATATACGGTGTTGCAATGAGCATATCCTTCTTTGCAGGTATATTACCCCTTATCCCTTTTATCTACGCTATGATAGTGGGCGGCACCACTGGTGAGAAAATATCCGTGTTCATCAAAGACGAATACTATCCTTGGGTGATAATTTTAGGTTCGATTGCCATAGTTATTGGGCTTGTTGCCATGTATCTTGGCAAGCTGGAGGCGCTTTCACTTAAAAACATCTCAACAGAGGAAGATGAAAAATAATCAAAAAAATAATGAATGCCGCGGTTGAAAAGAGCCGCGGCATTGATTATCTTGTCAAAATTTCCACTGCGTATTTTGCGTATTCCGAAACGTACTGACCCTTTTTTATAACCACTGCCGGTTGACGGGTGGTTATTTTTTCCTTCAGCTTAAACAGCGTTACCGCCTTGCCTGCGCATTCCTTTTCCGCAAACTGCAAGGGTAAGACCGTAGCCCCTATGCCCTGAAGCATCAATGCCCTTGCGGTAACTATGCCGCCCTTAATTTCAGCGGCGATTATGGGGTAAAAGCCCGCGCCTTTGCACAGCCTGTCAAAAATCGTGCGCAATTCCTGCCCCTCTCCCACGGTTATAAAGGGTAAGTGGCTGCAGCTTTTAAAATCGACGGTGCCGTCCTTTTCCTCAAAAGACAGCTTATCAAGCATGGCGTTTGGCACCGCCAAAATAAGCTCGTCGGACATGATGGGGTAAATATCAAAAACCGTATCGTCTATGGGATAGTTTAGTATGGCAAGGTCGTATTTCCCCTCTGCGGCATCCTTGCGAAGTATATCACTGCGCGCCTCCTCCAAAACTATCTGTATATTGGGGTAACGCTCTTTTACCTTCTTCAAAACGTCGGGGATAAGGTATATGCTTTTGGAGGGGGAGATGCCAACGGTCAGCCTGCCCGCCTCACCGCTTTTAAATTGCTCTATGGAAGCAAGCAGCTGCTTTTCGCTGTAAAGCAGGTCCTTTGCCTTGCGTATAAAATATTCACCGCCGGGGGTAAGGGTAAGGGGCACCGTGTCACGGTTAAAAAGCTTAAGCCCCAGCTCCTCCTCCAGCGCCTTTATCTGCTTGCTTAAAGCGGGCTGGGTTACGGAAAGTTTTTCCGCTGCCTGGGAAAAACTGCACAGCTCTGCTAACTGTATTGCATATTGTAGCTGACGGGAATTCATTTACTGCTCCTCCTTGACCGCAGACTGCTTTATGTATTGGGCAAAAAGACAGCCTATGGAGAATATAAGCTTTACGGCGTTTACTGCCAGCGTGACGTAAGCAAGCCCCCATATACCGTCGCTGTTTATGAAGAAATACGCCGCAACCGCATATACTGCACCGAAGGCGATTTCGATAGCGGTGTGCAACGCCGTCTTTCCTTGGGAAAGTATAAGCGCCATAAATAACGAGGCTATAAAGCCTAAAATAAGCCCTAAGTTAACTATAAAGTTGTAACCGATAACGGTTGAGTACATATCGGGATAGAAAAGCTTTAAATAAATGGGCGTACCTACGACGGAAAGCCCGTAGAACACCGCGCCGAAGCCCAAAGCGGCTATGGAAAACCTTAATAGATTCTTTTTGGAAAGCACCGCGCCCTTCACCGTCAGATAGGACAGAATAAGGGTGTTTATGGGCTGTATCAGCATTTGCATTGTCTTGGCAATAAGAGATACGGTATGATATTGGGTAACCGCCGCTTCACCGACGGAGGCTTTAAGCATAACCTTGTCAAATTGTAAAACCAGATCCCTTATAAGGGTGGAAAAGGCAAGCATGGTAAAGGACTTGTAAAGCGTGCCCTTCAGATCATGCTTTTCGCTCTTTTTGAATATATTCCCCTTAAAGAAGGTGTAGGCAAGTGCCATCGCCTCACCCGTTATGAAGATCAAAAGCCAAATATCCGTAAGGAAGTAAAGCCCCAGACCTATAAGATAGCCTACGCTGATTATACAGTAGTAGATAAAATAGCCCTTGAATTTAAGGCTTAGCCTGAAATCTACCTGAGCATAGGCGCGAAGCAAATAAATAACCGAAAACAATCCGAAGGCAACGGCAAAAACAGGGTCCTTGTTATCTATAAAGCCTATTATTCCGCATATAACGGCAGTAAGGGCAGAGGATATACCTATAATCCCCGTGATGTCGGAATTATCAATATCCGTGTTTTTTCTAAGTACTAAACGGGCGTTGCTTATAGCAGTGCCCAAGGCTTGGGGAACAACGTAAATAACCCCTATAAAATATAAAATACTGCCCGTTACGTCCTCGCCGTAATGCTTGGTTATAAGGGGATATACAATAAACTGCAGCACCACGTTCATTACCACGGTTGCCATTACCGTGTATATAAGGTCGCCTGCAACCTTTGTTGTTTTTTTGTTTAACATCTTAATACCACTTTTCTCCCATTATTGTTATGATTTTATCACTTTGCACTATACAAAGTCAATGCTTTTGCAAAAAAATATTAAGAAAACACAAAAGCAAAAAAATATTCAAAAAAGGTGTTGACAAACTCGTTACACTTGTGGTATTATTCGGTTAGCCGAAGCTAACCGAACTGTTGGAGAGTATTATTATGAACTTGATTAACGCTGAAGAAGGAAAAGAATATACTATCCTGCGTTTGGAAACGGAGGACGAGGAGATGGATGATTTTCTGTTTTCTCTGGGCTGTTACGGTGGTGAGCCGATAACGGTCATCTCCCGTATAAAGGGCGGGCTTATAGTTTCCTTAAAGGATAGCCGTTACACCATAGACAATCAGTTGGCGGAAGCGATTTTTATCAAAGAATAAAGCAATAAGATTACTTAAGTTGTTTTTTTTGCCGCGAGGTTAGCATGCGCTAACTCCTGCGGCGCTATATAAGGAGAATTGCAATGAGGATAGCCTTGGCAGGTAACCCCAACAGCGGAAAAACCACCATGTATAACGGCCTTACGGGCATGAATGAAAAGGTGGGTAACTGGGCAGGCGTTACCGTAGATAAAAAGGAGCACGCTATAAAAAAAAGCCTTTGCGGTGGCGTGGAAGGCTTAATTGCCGTTGACCTTCCGGGGGCGTATTCCATGTCGCCCTTCACCTCGGAGGAAAGCGTAACAAGCGACTATATAAATAATGCCCACCTTGATGCGATAATCAATATTGTGGATGCTACTAACCTAAGCCGCAGTCTGTTCTTCACCACTCAGCTTTTAGAGCTGGGCATACCCGTGGTGGTTGCCCTTAACAAGGCAGACGTAAACAAAAAGAAGAAGACGGTTATAGATTCCAAGGCGCTTTCGGAAAAATTGGGTTGTCCCGTGGTGGATACCGTTTCCACAAACCATGAAGGCTTGGATAAGGTGGTAGCCGCTGCCATATCCGTGATAGGCAAAGGGCAAACGGCGCCTTTCTCCCAAGCGGGAGAAGATTTGAGCGACAAAAAGCGTGTCAAGGAGTTGGACAGAAAACGCTTTGACTTTGTAAAGAAGGTCGTTTCCGCCGTTGAAACCAGAAAGGTGCGCACAAATCAAAGGAATTTTCAGGACAAAATAGATGCCGTACTTACTAACAAATGGGCAGGGATACCTATTTTTGCCGTGATAATGTTTGCCGTGTTTTGGATCTCTCAGGCAGGGCCGGGCGTGTGGATATCCGATGCCCTTGTGGGCGTGCTTGAGAAAGGACAGGGCTGGGTAGGCTCTCTGCTTACCGAGGCGGACCCACTGCTTTACGCACTGCTTGTGGACGGTATTATCGGGGGCGTAATAGCGGTTATCGGCTTTTTGCCCTTGGTAATGGTTATGTATTTCCTTATAGCTCTCCTTGAGGATTGCGGCTATATGGCAAGGGTTTCCGTAGTGCTTGACCCTATTTTCAAAAAGGTGGGGCTTTCGGGCAAGTCCGTCATCCCCTTCGTAATCGCCACCGGCTGCGCGGTGCCCGGTGTTATGGCCTGCCGCACCATCCGTAACGAGCGAGAGCGTAGGGCAACCGCTATGCTTGCACCCTTTATGCCTTGCGGAGCAAAGCTGCCCGTCATCTCTTTGTTTGCGGGGGCGTTTTTCAAAAACTCTTCTTGGGTAGGCCCTATTATGTATTTCGCGGGGATAGCCCTTATCTTCTTCGGCGCCCTTATTATAAACGGAATTACAGGTAACAGGGTAAAAAAGTCGTATTTTATAATCGAGCTTCCCGAATATAAAGCGCCCTCCTTGCGGCGTGCGTTTATGTCTATGTGCAGCCGCGGCTGGTCGTATATCGTTAAGGCGGCTACCGTTATACTTATATGCAACACCGTGGTACAGATAATGCAGACCTTTAATTGGAGCTTTTCCGTGGCAGAAACGGCAGACAGCTCAATACTTGCCTCCGTTGCGCGCCCCTTTGCGTATCTGCTTGTACCCGTTGTAGGTGTGGTATCCTGGCAGATGGCGGCGGCGGCGATAACGGGATTTATAGCCAAGGAGAACGTGGTGGGCACCTTAGCCGTTTGCTTCGTGGGACTTGATAATCTTATTGATGCCGAGGAGCTTTCTCTTATGGAGGGTGCGGGTGCTGAGGTTGCTTCCGTTTTTGCCATAACTAAGGCGGCGGCGTTGGCGTACCTTGTGTTTAATCTTTTCACGCCTCCTTGCTTTGCGGCTATAGCCGCCATGAGCGCGGAGATGAAAAGCAAAAAGTGGCTTTTCGGCGCCATTGCCTTCCAGCTTGGCGTGGGCTTTTCCGTAAGCTTTTTGGTTTACCAGATAGGCACTATTATCACTACGGGCAGTATCGGTGCAGGCTTTATACCCGGCCTTGCGGCGATGCTTGTAATGGCGGTGATTATTGCGTATCTTTCCGTCCGTGCAACACGCAAAGTTAAGGCAGAGCAGGCGGCAAAGAAGCTTGCCGCAGCTAAATAGGAGCAAATTTATGGCAAACGTAATAATAATTGCAGTCGCAGTGTCAGTGGTAGGGCTTGCCGTGTTTTATGTTTATAGGGCAAAAAAAAGAGGGCAGAAGTGTATTGGATGTCCTTATAGCAAGCAGTGCAACGGCAGTTGCGGAACAATTGAAAATTAAAAAAAGATAAAATAACGGGCTGTAAAAAAACGGAAGTTTCTTACAGCCCATTTGTAGTGCTCTATAGGGAATTTATTTAGTTACGGTATCTTGTTTTCTAGCGCTGGTCTTGCCTTCGGGTTTAATATCGCCAGCACGCACAAGGGCGCTCTTGGTCATGGCGGGACCTACCAACTCGTATATAAGCACCGCAAAAAGGGTTATGTTTGCTACCATTTCACCCACGGTACCCAACGCGCTTGCCTTCATCGCCATGCCTAAAGCCACACCCGCCTGGGGCAGAAGCGTAATACCTAAGTTCTTAACTATACTGTCGTCGCAATGAACTGCTTTTGCGCTGGTATAAGCACCGAAATATTTGCCCACGGAACGGCTGAGAATGAACAATGCACCTATTGCCACTATGGCAAAATCCGCGAATACGGAAAGCTCCAGCTCCGCACCGCTAAGCACGAAGAACAAAACGTACAAAGGTGCCGTCCACCGCTCCACTCTGTCCATAAGCTCTTCAGAGAAATCGCACAGGTTGCAGAACATGGTACCTAACATCATGCAAACCAAAAGGGAGGAGAAGGCAATATGCACACCGCCTACCTCAAACTCCATCATAGAAAGACCTACCGTTGCGAAAACGAAGGTAACGGAAACGGAAAGGCGCTTGGAACGGGAATGAAAGAAGCGTTCTATAAACGTTAACAGACATCCCATTACAAAGCCCAATATCAAGGAAAGCACTACCTCAAGCAAAGGCTCTGCAATAAGGGAAAGCATATCTACCTTGCCTACCATCAGCGCTTTTGCAATACCGAAAGAAACTGCAAAAAGCACAAGACCTACCGCATCGTCAAGAGCAACTATGGGCAAAAGAATATCGGTAAGCTTCCCCTTTGCCTTGTACTGACGAACTACCATAAGAGTTGCCGCAGGTGCAGTAGCGGAAGCTATGGCACCCAAAACGATGGCAGCGGGTAAGGGAAGCTTGTCGGGAATCATAAAATGCACGCCGATAAGTATAGCATCCACAAGCAGAGTTGTGAAAACCGCTTGGGCGATGCCGATAACCGTGGCTTGCTTGCCCGTGGATTTAAGTTGTGACAGTCTGAATTCGTTACCGATGGAAAACGCGATAAATCCCAACGCCACGTCGCATATCAAAGAATAAGATTTAACGTCACCCATGCTGACAAAGCCAAGTCCCTTGACACCCAAAGCACCAAGCAGATACGGACCCACCAAAATACCCGCAACCAGATAGGCGGTTACGGCGGGCAGCTTGAAGACCTTTGCCAAGCGGGACAGCATAAGACCCGCAAAAAGGGCAATGGATAAGCTGAGCATAATTTGCATATATATCAACTCCTTAACCATTGTGAATAACATACAATTACCAAGGTATATAATTTAGCACTATGCACACAAAAAGTCAATAGCAAAAAGCAACAATAATTACAAAAAATAAGTTAATAAAAAGCAAAAACTTAATAAAAAAACATCTTGACAATTGTCCATATATGTGGTATTATAATTCTTGCGGTTCACGGAGAGATGTCCGAGCGGTTTAAGGAGCCGGTCTTGAAAACCGGTGACTCGTTTTGCGAGCCGTGGGTTCGAATCCCACTCTCTCCGCCATTTATTTTCGTGGGCGGCAAAAAGAATAAAAGTTTTATATTTTCACTAAATGGAGAAGTACTCAAGTGGTGAAGAGGCGCCCCTGCTAAGGGTGTAGGTCGTTAACGCGGCGCGAGGGTTCAAATC
>JAFQHW010000017.1 GCA_017397805.1 Clostridia bacterium
CTCGCCTGCGGAAAGCAAGCCATTGGTCTTGGTGATGTTCATGCCCCAAGTAAGAAGCAAGCCGTTGGATCTTACGTAGTAGTAATCGCCTTCAAACTCGTAAAGACCTTCTTCGTAAACACGGATACCGTCCTTGTAGAAGTTAAGGTATGCGGAGTTGTATGCGTCTACGATAGGACCGTTAAGCATCTGAAGCTTACCGTCTTCACCGAACTTGTACTCGCCTGCGGGAAGCAAGCCGTTGGTCTTGGTAATATACATACCCCAAGTGAGAAGCAAGCCGTTGGATCTTACGTAGTAGTAATCGCCTTCATATTCGTAAAGACCCTCTTCGTAAACACGGATACCGTCCTTGTAGAAGTTAAGGTATGCGGAGTTGAAAGGATCGGCAACGGGGCCGTTCTGCATAATAAGCTTACCGTCAGCATCAAACTGATATTCACCTGCGGGAAGCAAGCCGTTGGTCTGCTCCTCGGAAATGTAGGTGCCCCAAGTGATAAGGAGATAGTTGTTACGTGCGAAGTAGTAATCGTCGCCGTGCTTAACAAGCTCGTTGCAAGCCATTTCGCCGTTTTCTGCAAAATATTTATAACCGGATTCATAGTCAACGAAGGGACCCGTGATGGGTGTGATAAGCTTACCGTCCATTGCGAACTCGTAGCCGCCCAGATATTCACCGGAGAAAGCAACGGCGCGCTTGCCGATAAGTGCGTAGCCTTCGTTGTCGAAGTAATAGGTGTCGCCTTCAACCTCAAGCCACTGGTTCTTGTAGTATCTGAGAGAGTAGTAGTATCTTCTGCGTTCAACACCGTCTACCATATAGGTGTCCCAACCGCCGAGAACCTTACCCTGCTCGCCTTCAACCTTGTATACACGGTCTTCGGCAAGGGTGAAGGAGCCTATGGGAGCGTAACCCGTTTTGTCGTCGAAATAGTGGGTGTTGCCGTCAATTACAACGAAGCCCTTCTGCTGGAAGTTAGACATGAAGTACATCCAACCGTTGCCGTCGTTATAGAAGCCGGTATAAGCGAAATTGGGCTGATATACGCCGTCTTCGTCAAAGGTGCACATGATGCCGTCGATAAGGAGCTGACCGGTTACCTTAACGCCGTCGATAAAGTAATAGGTATCCTCAAACCAACCGTCTGCAACCACAACGCCGTCAACGTAGGTCTTACCGTCGGTATATTCGCCGTTGAAAAGCTTATCACAGCCTTCGCAAGCAAGCTTACCGTCAGCGTTTACTATGTAATTGTGGCCGTTTGCGGGAATGATGGTACCCCAATCGAGAACTGCGCCGCAGCCTTCATGAGTGTCACATTCATGACCCTTCTTTTCCACGGTCACACAAGAACAACCGATACAGAATACACGGCCGATATAACCCTCTTCGGTACAAGTAGCAGCCTTATCCTGTGCAACGCCTGCGGAATGGAGATGCCAGCTGCTCTTATCATACTGAAGGAAGTATTCCTGCTTCCAATCGGAGGAAATGCTCCACCAACAACCGATCTGACGCTCGGTATCAACTTGGATCTTGTCACCGGAGAACATCTCGGTAGTGTCATCGGCAAATTCAACAAGACCTGCCAAGGGATTAATAATGATATCGTAATTGTGCCCTACAAATTCATTCCAACATTCGTAAGGGTCGTACATACCGTTTCCGTTCAAATCGTTATCGCCGCCGACAGAAGGAACGTATCCGGGATACTTATCTTCCTTGAACTCCCAAGTCTGAACGGGAATGGAAACAAGCACATTTTTACCGGTTGCTTCTACGTCACCGGTACGTTCAATTGTAATATACGCAATGTTTTCTTTTGCAATATCCGTGGTATAGGTTGCGGTAAAACCATACAAGGCAACCATGCGGTCTAAGAGCCAATAGTTAACGTTGTTCAAGTCGAGAGTAAGGGTTACCTTTTCAACGTCCTCTACGTTCTTTGCCACCACGTCAACCCAATACTGGGATCCGGTGGGAACCAAGGTTGCATCGGTTTGAGGTACAAGCCAGATATTAGCATCGTTGTTTTCAGCCTGTACGTTGATTTTTCTGATTACGGAAGCATAGTTGCCTGCCATATCGCAAGCAGTAAACTTAACGGTATGGACACCGTTTTTCAGCTCGGTAGCGGGAACAGATATCGCCTTTCCGTTAAACGAATATTCAACTTCGTTTCCGTCAATATATGCCTTAATGGAATCGCTATCAAAACCGGTAGCATTTACATATTTAGTATTCTCAGCAACGTTTACCGCAAAACCAATGCTGTTATAGTTGGTAACGGTAGCGCTGTTGCGCTGATTATTAAGATACTTGTCTTCGGTAGAAATAGGCTCAACATATTGAACCTCACCAAAGATAGGAGCATCTCTATCGTCACAAGCTTCGGAATAATCTACGGTAAGATTATCCAAAAAGAATGTGTTCATACCGGCAACACCGGGGGTAGTCTGCCAGTTGTATTCGCCGGAGGAACCGCCGTTAAGCTGACAGCTTATTTCTATGCGGGAGCCGCCGCCTGCCGTCGGTTTTGCAGGATCCCACGCCTCGTTCTTATCAAGCGTAATACTGTCATAACCACTAACGTCTACCGCACAGTATCTCCAACCGGATTCCTCAAAATACATAGAATCACCGTAGGTGATGGGGTAAGAATCAATAGAGATTTTTTCTCCATCCTTGGTACCGGTAATGCAGAATCTTATAGCCACACTTACGGCATCCTTGGGGAAATATACCCAAACACCGATAGATTTTGCGTTTTCAAAGGTTACTGTTTCGCCCGCCCAACGCATAGAAGTGCCAAGCCAGTTTAAAGTACCGTAGGTTGTGTCGGAATAAACGGCACCGGCACCGTTGCCGTCGTGAACCATACCGGTAGCGGATGTTACGGGATAGCTTTCAAGAATATTATTATACGCATTAAGACCGGGTTTAGCATGATTGCCATTCTTTCTCTGCTGAAGATGCTCTATATACCAACCATCGCCAAAGCCGTTTTCAAAATCCCAAACTACTTCAGATGCCTTGCCGAATACTACTTGCATAGTTGCGGTAACATCGGAATTGTGGGTCAAGGTAGCCGTGATGGAACCGCCGGTAACCGTAAGATCCTCTGTTGCGGTGATCACGTATCCGTTCAAGGTACCCATATTGTCGTTATCAAGCTTAACTTCAAAGTCAGAAGCCTTACTTATAACTTCATAAACATCGTATGTAGCGGAAAGGGTAAAGCTGGACTGCTGGCCGTTAGGAACGGTCAAAACAGACTGGCTGAAATTAATAGCATCGGGAATTACGATATTGATCTCGTAAGCGCCGTATACTTTGCCTTCATACTCGATCTGTGCACTTACTGCACCGGTTTTGCCGGTAGAAACAAACAGACCGTCTTGATCAATGGTACCGAAGGAGCTGTCAGACAGTGTCCACTTAGCATCCTCGGGAATTTGTGCAGCGCCGCCTGCAATATCCGCGCCAACTGCTGCAAACTGAACTGAGCTGTTGGGTGTGAAATACTCACCTTCGGTGCTAACGTTTGCACGTGCAAACTTACCGTCGGAGATAGCAGTGGTGATAAAGCAGATGCCGGAGGTAGAGGGACGGAGACCGCCGTCGGAGGGAGAGTTGTTAACCTTAAGCTCTTCGCCGGGACGTCTGGAAACGAAGGTGGAAGAACCGCCGCCGTCGCAGTTAGCAGCCCAAACACAGCCTGCGGCAATCATAACCTCTGCGCATTCGTACATATTCATACCTGCGGAGAAAGGCTCCTGACGGCCGTCATTTTCCATCATAACAACCTGTCCGTCTGCGGTAATACCAACTACGGAACGGGGTGCGGGATCGGTACCGTGTGCAGATTTGTTCTGGTTAACACCGTCTTTAACGATATAGCCGCTGGAAATGGGGATAACGGTTTGTTCCCAACCGTCAAGATCTGCGGAAGACAAGATCTGAGGCATTTCTACCTTAGGAATATCTGCAGGACGGGGATTACCGTCTGCATCGTAATCCTTGTTGATAACAACGCAGGTGGGGAATCCAACCTTACCGTACTCATAACCGCAGTTGCCGGGATCGAACATGATCTCACCGTCAAGCATCATAAAGCCGAGAGGTTCGCCAACGCGGTCTGCGGGATAACCGGTATACCAAGAAAGACAGCAGTTCATCGTGCCGACTACGCTACCGTTCATATTCTCGTCGATCCAGTTAGCCTGGTCAAGCATGGTCCCCGTCTGATACACCGATGTATCCATTTTTGAATAAGTGGGGATAATCTGAACCTGCTGGTTATTTGCGTCAGCCTTCATAATATGAATGACCTGACGGTAATTGCCTGCATCGTTATTTAAAACGATTTCAGACTCAGCAATACCGGGTGCATTGTCCCAGTCTTGCTTGGAGATGAGGTTATAATACTCATCCGTGCTTGTTGAGCCGTTGTGATCGTAATCCACACCTGCGCCGAAGGCCGTAAAGGGAACAAGGCCTAACAGCATGCAAACGCAAAGTACGAAGGACAACGCTTTTGTTTTGTTTTGCATGGTTTTCTGTCTCCTTTTTTATTTTTTTATTTTTGGTTTTTTTCTTTTTCCTTTAATGTGTTCACCGCTTGGGGTCAAATGCTATTTCTTGCGGTGCGTTATCAATTCCTTTAATTCTATAAGCAGACCCTTATAAAACGCCACGGTGCATAAAGCCAAAAAGCCCAAATAGCACAAAAAGCCCTGTACGAGATTTATGCCAAGCACGCTTATCAAAATAAAGCCCGCCGATACGATCACAAGATAAACCGTGTCCTTGGTTATCCCTTCCCCTATTTTCCTTCGCATCCTGGCAGAGGATATTATCAGCCACATCACCATAACAAGCAAGGAGGCGTAGGAAATCGCCTTGGGTGAATCGAATATTAAATACGCCAGATAGTTTGCCGCCAAGCTGAGAACAAGCACTACACAGCTATCCTTAAAGAACGCCATATTCATATCCATAACCTTGGCAACCGTGAAGATCACCACCGTTATGACAGAGGTAAACAGCAGGGACGGCATAACGATGGAAATATATTCCAGCGATGCGGCATAATCGGGCAGAAACCACCTGATAAACGCCGCAAACGGATAATAACAAAGCAGAGATACCGAGGAAATAAGCGCAATGCCCGTTACGCACTTCTTATACGAGCTTTTTACGTACTCCTTACTATTGTTTTTAAGCATGGGCAGAAGCACTATTGCCACGGAGGAAATCATCGTGGATATCATGGTAACGATATTGTACGCAAACGAGTATACCGCAAAGGTCTCAGTCGTGTACAAGACGTTTACAAACTGCCTGTCAAGGGCAAGCACGAAATGGGACACCTGATATGCCAGGGTCAAAACGATTCCCGTCTTGAATATATCCGCTAAATCCTTCCTTACGTCCTTAAGGGGCGCGCTTTTGCCAAAAGTAATGTCATTGTATTTTACAATATACCAAAAAAGCATCAAAAAGTCAAATACCGTAATGCCTATAAGATATATTCTGTAGGATGAATGGGATATATCAAAATAATAAAGCAGGAAAAGAGCGCATACGAATATTAGCTTTGCCACGGAAACCATAAGGCTTTTTGCGGAATATTCACCAAATCGCTGTACCGCTTGCGACACGAATTGATAATACGTAGTCAAATTAATTATCATCATATTCACCGCAAGCATAAGAAGGACGAACAAATACTCTCCCTTCAGGAAAAGCAGCCCCGCACCCACCATTACAAAAAGTATAAGCCCCTCAAAGGCGATAAAAAACCGTGCGTACGCCCTCATTCTGCCGCGGTCAAGCTCGTCGTAATCCTTGCCGGCAAGCTTAAGCAGAAGCCCATCCACAAACCCAAAGTGAAGAAGTGCCGTGTACACCGCGTACAGCGTATATACCTTGTAATAACCGTAATCGGTAATGCTGAACATCTTGGGCAGCAGTAAGCCCACCAGCACCCCCGATGCCAAGGATACAAGGCGGCTGAAGGCAACCAGGAAAAGGTTTTTGCCAAATCGTTTATTAAACATCCTTCCACCACGCCTTTATATCATGATTGGAGTGCTGCTGCTCCGGCGGCAGCTCACTTCTCCAGTCGCCGTACAGATTGGTAAGATATTTTTCGTATCGGGTGAACACCGGAAATTTGCGGTTACGGAACGTCAAATACGCCGTTTCCTCAAAAAGCTCTGCCTTAAAAACCTCTTTATGAGCATGGCAGGTCCAGCTTATACAGCCCGCGTGCTTTTTTTTGCGTTTTTTTGATTTTTCAACTGACTTTAGTATTTTTTCAAGGCATTTTTTGTGCCCTATCTTTTTTCCTTTGGTCCATATAAGTTTCAATATCAGCCGCTTTACGCCTTTTTGCTTCGTTACGAAGTCGCCGCCGATACTGCAGACCAAAAGCCTTTTGCGTATTTCGCTTACGAACGCCTGCCACTTTGCAAGCAGTGAATGCGCGCTCCATCTATCTATCGGAAAAATGTCCACCGATAAGCCGAAGGCTTCTCCAAAATCATAATCCCCTTCTTTTACCAGTGTATTTTCACAGCTTAGCTTTGCGTACGGCATCCTCCAGCTTGGCGTTTGCGTGCCGCAAAGCAACCTGAAGCGGGGGCAGTTGATTTCCGAAAGGCTTACCAGCTTTTCGTAATCCTCCCTTGGCATCATCACGTCAACGTCGTCATCCCAAGGGATGAAGTCGCCGTATTTTGCCGCACCAAGCAAAGTGCCGTTGGAAATATAATACTTAAGCTTAAATCTGTTGCAAAAATCGTCGAAATAGCACAACGCATCAAACAATACGTCTTGTTTTTCCTTGTTTTCGATGATTTCTCTCATATACACGTCCTATCCGTCAAGCTTCTTTGCCAAGCCCCAAAATCTATGCCGAAGAATAAACTTTTTAATAATAAGCCGATAGCCTTTTAAACCGAATCTTGCTTTTTTCAAGCCCTGCGAAATCACGGAATCGGTCAACGCACGGGACAAGCCCGCGTTCAGCTCCTCTTTTCCGCCGCCGCTTCTGATGACGTAAAGAACCGCGTTGTATAATTGGGCAACCACGTACCTATAAAACTGTTCAGAATAGTCAAAGGCTTGGTTCGCCAGCATTTCGTGGTAATAAATCAGCAAAACGGTAAACTTTTCGAAGGCGTCTGCATCGGCGGTCCTTGAAACGGAATCGGATCTTATCAGGCAATAGTAGCAAGCCCTTTCATCGCCCGCAATAACGCTTACGCTTTGGGCTTTAAGCATGGTATCAACGAAGGCGGCGCCGTCTTCACCTATCAAAATCTCCTTCGGCACGCTCATCTGGCTGCTGTAAACTATATCACGCTTGAAGCATTTTGCCGACAGAGATTTTGGGAAAACAAAGTTCCCGTCAGGACCTATGATAAGATTACGGGCAAACGTCTTATTCAAGTGGGAAACGGGATAGTGCCCGTCGCTTATCAGCACGGAATAAGGCTTAGTCTCCGTAGAGTTTTGTATCCCGAAAATCAGAACGTCCGCCCCGTTTAGATCTATTTCCTTTTTACAAGCTTCAAGGGTTTGCTCGGCAAGCCAGTCGTCGCTGTCAACGAACAAAACGTATCTGCCGGATGCAATTTGCAAGCCTGCATTCCTTGCGGAGGTATGCCCACCGTTTTCCTTATGTATGACTCTTACCCTGCCGTCTTTTTCAGCGTAGGCGTTGCAGATGCTTAACGTATCGTCCTTTGAGCCATCGTCAACAAGAACAAGCTCAAAATCCGAACAGGTCTGTCCAAGTATGCTATCTATACATTTGCGTATAAACGAAGCCGAATTATACGCAGGAACTATAATTGAAAATAAAACGCTTTCTGTTTTCATATCCATCACAATCCTTTATAGCTCGAAAAACTTTAAGGAGCTTAAAGATCCTCTGGTGCACGAAATAACGGCAATAACAACGCTCATCAGCATAAGTATGCTTCTAAAGTCAAAGTTGCGGATTATAACGCTTGGCCTGCCCCTTGTCTTTTCCAAAGTGATCATCAGCGAAGGGATGGCGAAAAGCACTGCAAGCTGTCCTCCGAAACGGTAAAAAATAGAAAATTCGAAGAAAAAGCACAAGGCTATGACAACACACCATATCGCCGCCGAATTAAAGTTTTTCAGCTCTTGCCCCGTTCCCTCCAGTCGCACGCAGCGATACTCCCTGAACAACAGCAGAAGCACCGCTATTATGAGGAAGCCCATTATGTATTCCCAAGGGTCAGAATGCCTGTCACCCAATGCGTAATCCAAAAACTTCTCAATCATTTTGCTTACGGCATCATTAAAGCGGGTAACAAAGACAAGTCCCAGCAGCAACGCAACAACGGTATACGCAACCCTTCGCGCAAAGCTTTTGTTTGAGTCCAGAAGAGCGACCACCACACAAACGCCCACCGCAACGAAGCCCATGGCGTGGATAAAAACAGCCATCATATACAGCAAAACATCATAGAACCTGAATTTCTTTTCAACCGTTTGCCTGAAAAAGCAAAATCCAATAAGACACAGCGCCAGCATCATTCGGATGCCACCTATTACGGAAATATATATGGACGTGGACATTATGAAGAACAAAACACACGCCACGCTCTTATTGGATATATCATACATTTCTCTTGTTTTATTTATGATATAAAAAGTTATGGAGTAACACACAAAGGTAGCAAAGGTCGGCAGAAGTGCGTTGATTCCGATTTTGCCCACAAACCAGTACAAAAGCCTTGCAACGGGAATTCCGCTGTCAAGGGCAAAGTTGTTCCAGAACAGCTCGAAATCCATTGTGGAAAAAAATTCCATGGTGCCGTAGGTTCTATACAGATCTGCCGTTATATACGGCTTGTAGAAAAAAGCCATAATGCACAAGCACAAGAGATAAACCCTTAACGTCGTTTTGCAGGGCACCTTTGTTTTTGACAAAAACAGACACACCATGCCAAGCACGATCATGTACATGCCGAAGCCAAACACTCTCTCGAATAAAAACACGACTTTTCTACCTTTCTCTTCGCCTGCTTTTTGTTTGAAAACTACTGTCCGTCAACACCGCGCAAACCGCAAAGATCCGCGTATTTCGCCACCGTTTGGGCGGCAACACTGTCCCAAGAAAACGTTGCTGCCGAAACCTTTGCCCCGTTATCTCCCTTTTGACGGTGAAGATTTTTGTCATTTACGACCTGTAGGATCATATCCGCAATATCCTTTGCCGTATTCTTTGAAACCCAACCACAACCGTTTGCACAAACGAAATCACCCATACCTGTACCAACGGTTACCGCACATGGAATTCCATAGGTCATAGCTTCAACAATGCCCATTGGCATCCCCTCGGTACGCGAGGTTTGTATATATACGTCGGTGCTTGATAAAATCCTGACCTTTTCGGCACCGAACACCGGCGGATGCACAACAACAAGATCTTCGATTCCAAGGGTCTTTATCATTTCCGCAAGCACTTCTTTTTCGCCTGCATACTCCGGCCCGTAAATATTGAACTTACACAAGCCCTTACGTAGCTGTGCCGAAACGCTTTTTATAGCGTTAAGCAGTAAGTCAAGCCCCTTGATATCTATCTCCAATCTTCCGATGTACGCAAACACAAGCTCTTTATTCTGATTGTGCGTAACGGTGCTTGGAAGAAAAACACCGTTTGGAACTACTATGCTCTCGCCTTTAAAAACCGAGTTGCTTTTTTCGTTTTTCGACAGATAATGAATGCCTGCGGCTTTTTTTAGATAGCGATTAAAAAGCAAAACATTGGCAGGGCGCTTTTTCCAACTTTTTTTACTTTGCGCCGTTTTTGTAAGCCCACCGTGGGGAACAACGATATACGGTATTTTAAGCTTAAGTGCCTCTTTATACAGCTTTATAAAAGGATATCTGTATATCTCGTGAAAAACTATAAGATCGGGTTTGCAGTACGGAGAGGGCAAATTCTTAAGCATAAAGCCCTTGCTGTAATTGAATTGAGTCTGCACACCGTCCGCTTTTACAGGGAAAACGTTGAGGAACGCAACGTCGCAAACGGATTGTTGGGCAATAATATGCTGGGGCACCGCCACGTTAACACCGGCGCATTTATCGTCCGTTATTCCGGCTATATGCAAAATCGTCATATTGTGGTTTCCTCTGACCTTCTATGCTTATCAAGCTTATCAAAAATCTCGGTATCCGTTGATTCGTCAAACTTTTCTCAACACCTTATTGTATAAAAAGCTTTTAATAGAAGGCGGAGTATAGACGAAAGCCCGAATATATACCATATTCATAAACGCACCGAACCACGATATCATACGGTTCTTCCGCATATATTTTTGAAGCACCTTCCAGCCTGCAATCCTCGTTTTAGAGCTTCTTTTGCTGTCAAACCCATTGCCGACCCTTACGTAAACCAAAGATTCATTTATGTTTTCAAGCTTACAGCCCGCAACAATCATTTTAAGCCACAAATAATAATCCTCAAGCAGTAAAAGCGTCTCATATCCGCCGCACTTTTCAAGAGCAGTCTTTTTCATGCAGACCGTAACGTGGTTCATCGGATTTCTTTTTTTGCCCATCTTAACAATGTCTTCGTGCATCTTCGGACAGGCACGCACCCTCATTTTCTCTTCAAGAGAGCTGTTAAACTCGGCAATATCCGTCCCCAAAACGTCAATATCGGGATGGTGTTCTATATAATCGCACTGACGTTTAAAGCGGTCCTTGTCGCTTATATCATCGGAGTCCATCCTGAATATATAGTCACCCGTGCAGTAGCCGGTACCAATTCTTAAAGCCTCGCCCAATCCTTTGTTATGCTCCTGCGGATAGCAGAAAACCACATCCTCTTTCCCTTGTCGGAATTCATTAATAACGGAATACAGCTCCTCCGTCAAAGGACCGTCGAAGACAACCACTATCTCATCAGGCTTTCTTGTCTGTAGATCGTAAACACTTTCCAGTGCGGTCTTCAAAAACTCGGCATTATCGTTTTTGTATACCGACATAAGTACGGAAAATCTCATTTTAATACCGCATCCTTTTTATGTTCTTCCTTGTCCTCCATCGCGCCTGTACCGCCCTCAACCACACCGTCAGAGCGCAAAACCGTGAACACCGTACCAAGCACGCAACGGATATCCATCCACACCCCACGGAAACGGCCCTTTCTTATAACAGTGGTATAATCGCCGTCAAGCCTTGCTTTTACGGCAATTTCCAATTCATCCCGTCCGTTTATCTGTGCCCAGCCGGTAAGACCGGGGCGCAGATCGTTGGCACCGTATTTATCTCTCTCTGCTATAAGGTCGTCCTGATTCCAAAGGGCGGGACGGGGACCGACCACACTCATTTTTCCTGACAGAATGTTAAAAAGCTGTGGCAACTCGTCCAAACTTGTTTTTCGCAAAAAGCCACCCACCCTGCTTATATACTGCTCCGGATTTTTCAAAAGATGTGTGGGCGTGTCCGGCGTGTTAACCTTCATACTGCGAAATTTGTACAACCAAAAAAAGGTTTTTCCCTTCCCAAAGCGCTTTTGCTTAAAGATAACCGGGCCGGGATCATCAATTTTGATTGCCAGACAAATTATCAGCATCGGCAAGGAAAGCAGGAGAATAGCCAACAGAGAAAGCAGTATGTCCAAAAACCTTTTTATTACGTATCTATACATATCTTCTCACATCAAGTCGTCGAAATAAAACCTTAAAAGACACCGACTGCGTTTAAACGACGAAAAATTACAGCACTTTAAATAAATAAATTCATAGTATTATACCATATAATAAAACCTCAGTCAAGGATAAAATGCAGTGTTTATTTAGGCAAAATGTGTAAATTTTCACGCAAAAGCACACGCCTTTTTCATCACAAAGATATACGAAGCACCGAGACCGTCAAAGGCTTGAAAAATCAACCGTCGCGTCCTTTATTTCCCTAACTGAAGCAGTGCGTATTTTTAGCTTAATCGAGACGGTTTTATCTTTCGGTCACTGCGGTATGAGTACCGTATTCACGAGCATTTTGGCACCGTAGCGGCGGAAATCCGCCCCTGAAAAGCGCACTTCGGATTATAATGCTTTGGCTACCCGAAAGAACAAAAAACGACAATCTTCTTTCGAAAATTGTCGTTTCTTTTTGGCGGAGAAGGAGCTCTGCCACCCATGTGCACAACGTTTTATTCCGAACGAAACAAAAGTTGTTTTAATTTTTTGCTGTAAATAAACGGCAATATCATTGCATAGATCGCTATCGGCAAAAGCACACCCGCCGCGTTCCATTTTGACCATACAAGCAAATTGTAGATTGCGTGAAAGGTAACGGCAACGGTTAACAAACCGAATGTTCCTGCAAAAAACAGTCTTTTTTCTTTTCGCACATATAAAATGCCGCAACCTACCAGATAGGTGCATAAACCGTGAACAAGGCTGCAAGAAATTCCGAGTATCAGTGC
>JAFQHW010000018.1 GCA_017397805.1 Clostridia bacterium
AAATTCAACAGCTATCATAAAAAAGGATAGACAAACTACCCTCTATTATAAAAATAGAGAGTCCCCCCAAAATCGTTATTGTTTTTTGTTTGGCATAATCATTATAACACTTTTTTCTGTGTTTGTCAAGAAAAAAGTGCCAGGATGCAAACATCCCAGCACTGGTTGGTTATTGTCTTGTTTTTGTGGTGTTAATGGAGGCAATGAGCATCCGGCGGATTGAGCCGCAGTCGTGCAGATACATTTTAACGACTTCTTCTGGTAGAAGTTCAGCCTTCTACATTAGTTCTAACCAATACTCTGCTTCATAACATTCTTTTAGGGCGATCTGCAACTTTGCAGTAAAATCTGCTTTGCTATGCGCATACTTAGCTTCGCGGATATTTGCTCCAATACTTGTACCGCTTCGTTCAAGCTGGTTTGATAAAGAATAATGTCCTTTTATATCATCTGTCAGTTTTAATATTTGAAATGCAAATTCTGTTGACATATCAGCAAGTTTATTTTCAGCCATTGAAATCACCTCTTTGAATACATTATATCACAGCTCTTGATGATTTTCAATGAAATCGCGCGAGCGCGAAGAAATCCTCACTCCGCTTGCGGAACACTTAGTTCGAAAAAAAGTCTTTTGTCCGATAGACAAAATTTAGTGAAGTTTGGGCAATGCCCAAGTGAAGCAGCGGCGTTGCCGCTGTGAAGCATTGCGCTTCGCACAACGTGAAGTTAAGTGCTCCGTATATCGTGCCGTAGGCACACTTCATGCGCCGAAGGTGCGCTTCACATCCGAAGGATGCTTCACGTTCCGCTTGCGGAACACTTAGTTGCACCACTAAAAAAGGATGCCTTAGAGCATCCTTTTTTAGTGGTGCCGGTGGCGGGGGTCGAACCCGCACGGTATCGCTACCACTGGATTTTGAGTCCAGCACGTCTGCCAATTCCATCACACCGGCTTATGTGTTCCCCCGATAAACGGGGGAAGTTTTTGCTTTTATTTACTGAAAACCCAGAACTGACCGCCGCTTATTTGTCTAATTACGCGATCGTAGTCCCATTCGGTAAGACAGTTCTCGTACTTTCCGCTATCGGCTAACAAAAGCTTGCCGTCATCGGTAATACCTCTGATGAGAAGAAAATGCCTACCCATTGTGAAGTCACCGTAACTAACAACGGTAAGTAACAGCTTGCCTTGCTTCAACGCAGAAACAACTGCGTTCTTGTCGTAACTGCTTATGGTAGTGCAATTAATGCCGTACATAGCAGAAACTGCGGGGAATAAACCGTAAGCAGTGCCTCTGCCACTTACGAAATAGCCGTGGCTTGCAGACCAATCGCCCATTTTGTCAGGAGTAATAACGTAGTCCGTCAAGTTGGAAACGACCATAGCCATAGAGGTAGGACCGCAACCGTAGCCGCCGATAGTAGCGTTACCGTAGGGGTGGGAAGTGTAAGCATCCCAAGTCTGCTCATAGTATATAAACGAAGAACCGTCGTTTTGTTTAAGTATTGCGTAGCTACCGTAGAATCCTGCGGAACCGTCGCCGTTAACGTCGGCATCGGTGTCAATATCGGGTGTAGCTTCCGTATCGTCATCATTCTCAGGCACGCTGGGTTCCTGAGGCACAACCACGGGCGGAACGTACAAAGCGGGTGCTTTCCCTGCCGCCATATACAAAGAATTAAGGTCTATGGAAGCCAAATTCTTATCTGCAGGTGTGCTTAACGTATAATCGCTGTTAGCAAACAAATCTTGCTCAGGCAGGTCGTTGTTGTTTAAAACGTTGCCCATGGGCACAAGCTCCCCGGTAGGAGCAGAGGGTGCAATCGTAGGAACGGAAGCCGTTACGTCGCCCGCAACGGGCATATTAAAATCCTGCCATACGAAGTACCCGCAAGGAACGACCATCAACGCCCAACAAAGAATAATGCAAAACAACTTTGCGCTTGCGTTTCTTATCTTAATGCCCAAAGCTTGTTGCACCTCCCTCTGAGCAGTTCCTTATCCTTGAAGATTATACCACAGCTTTATACAAAAATCAAGTATTTTTTCAAAATTTATTACTCGTCAACATTTACAATGTTTGCGGGGGCATTATCCCCATCTTCAATGCACTTTTGCTTTTTTTGCCTTTCGTACTGATGCACGTTAAGGGAAAACAGTCTTACGTATATACAGATAACGATAAATATATCCGCCGCACAGAAAACGGGATGCCAATTCGCCCCTGCCTTGCCTGCAAAAAACAGAACCAAAGCGGGAATACTGAAAACGAGAGAAGCAGAGGCGGCAACCAACCCAAACAAAAAGTAAAGGGAGGGCATCGCCTTTTTGAAATAAAATCTGCTTTCATACACTGTAAAGAGCAGGGTAAAGCCCATGCCTATCAAGTGATAGTTGTAAAGAGTGCCGTAACCGTTACCGCTTTGCAAAAGAAAATCGTAAATGATCTTTATAGCCATAGCCGCAGAAGGCAGCATGGACATAACGGCAAAGGTCTCACTGCCGCTTACACTGCCGTCCGCGTCCAAATTCTTTTTGTTGGCGCCGTAAAGATAAAATACGAAAGAACCTGCCAAAAGCAACAGAAATACCAGATACAATACGGAAACCTTGCTGCTTTCAACCCCGCCGGCTATTTCCTTGGTGAACAACACGTACATATTGCCGTGGTCATAACCTTCACCGGCGAAAAATTCTCTGCACAAACAGAAAACGAAAAGAGCCGCAAGCAAGAACCCCATTATGCTGTAGACTATCCTTGATGGGATGGCAGAAAAATCCACCTTTTTGCCCAGCCGCTTACGGAAAACCGCGGTGGCGGCGATATATCCCGCAGCGCATATTATCAAAATTAAATTAACGGGACCGTAATACTCCACGTTGTCGGAGCTGTACATATTAATACCGCTTTCGTCCGCACAGTGAAAAATACTCACCGTCATAAAAATACCTGCGGTTACTGCGGCAAAAAGAGAAAAAAGCAAAACCGCCTTATAAAATGTCTTGTAGTTCATCAGATTACTTCCTTAAGCCTTTATGATATACCTGTACGTTGATTATACATCAAAAAATTACTTATGTAAAGAGGTTTTTTGGGGGTTATCAAAATTTCATTTCGTGCATATGGTTTACAAAAGGAGAGGATTGGTATGAAGCACTTTGCAGTTATGTTTTTTATTATCGCTCTTTGGTGTACCGCGTTACCCTCTTTGCAAAGCATAGGCTTCGGCGATGGAGTGCACGCGGCGGTCGGTGAAGAAAGCAAAGAGGAGAGCGTGGAAGAAAGTGCGCCTTCTTTTGAAAGCGTACAGCCCCTTTCCGTGCGCGTAAAAACAGAAAAAGAGGATCTGCACCTCAGTATTGAAGAATACACCGCAAGGGCGCTCAGCGCCGTTATGGCAGAGGACGCACCTACGGAAGCGCTTAAAGCGCAGGCTGTGGCAATACGCTCTTTTGCGTTGCACAGATTAAACAATCCGTGCCACGAGGATTTTGACGTGTGCGTCAACCCCAACTGCTGTTATCCGCTGTCCAATACTCCCGCGGTTTTGTGCGTAAAAGCCGCCTCCGACACCAAGGGACAGATTTTATGCTACGAAAACGAAGCTGTTTTAGGACTTAGCCATTTATCTTCTTGTATTTGCACCGAGTCCTACGGCGACTGCCCTTATTTGCAATCGGTACCCGTATACAACGAGGAGCAGTTCGAGTGCTATAAAACCCACTATAGCTTCGAGGAGGCACTGCTTGCCACCGAACTTTCTCTTGACCTTGCCTCTTTGCCCGATAAGCTTGAGGATTGGGTGGACCACATTGAATTTACGTCCGGTAACCGCGTTAAAACCGTAAGCGTTTGCGGCAAAAGCTTTAGCGGAGGTGAATTTTCTCACCTTTTAGGGTTGGACAGCCTTTGTTTTACCGTTAATACCAACGCTAACGGCTTTGACGTGGTCTGCTACGGCAGCGGAAGCGGCTACGGACTTTCCCGCTGTACCGCAATGCTTATGGGAGCAGAGGGCAAAGATTACAGGGAAATATTAAGCTGTTTTTATCCCGAAACCGAATTGAGATTTATTAAGGACTAAAATTTTACAAACCGTAGAATATTTTACTTTCGGAAAGTGCAAAATAGGGTAAAGCCCAAAAGCACGGGCAATAAATTTTCCGGAGGATTTTCTATGGACAACAAAAACAATTTACCCGTAAACCCTGATGAGGAAAAGAAAAAGACCCCAAAAGCCAAAAAGAAAAAGGCACTTTCGAGGCGCACCGTATCCGCGATTTATATGGGTGTGGCGCTGTGTATGGTGGCTATGCTGACTATCAGTATGGTGAGCACCACCGACAAGATACAGGACGTCACCGACGATTTGGAGTTTCCCGATATAAGTCTGCCCGACGTTTCCATAAACGTCCCTCAACCGGACGTATCTCAGGGCAATGGGGTGCTTAACGGCGATGATGACGAAAAACCCGTGGGCAATACCGTATCCGGCGTTACGGACGATATAACCAAACCCGAAGAAGACGGTGAAAGCGAAACGGAAAGCACCGTGCAAACTCCCGTAGCGGTTTACGTTCGCCCCGTAAGCGGAGAGGTGACCAAGGGGTACGCAATGGATACTTTGGTATTTTCCGAAACTATGCAGGATTTCAGAACCCATTGCGGAGTGGACATAGCCGCAGAATCGGGTACTGCAGTTAAATCCTATACCGACGGAACCGTCAGCAAGGTGGAATACGACCCCTTTATGGGCACATCGGTGGTAATAAGTCACGATAAAGGTGTAAGCTCCGTGTACAGGAACCTGAACGCCGAACTGCCCGAAGGCATTGAGGAGGGCAAAAAGGTCAAAGCGGGCGAAGTTATAGGAACCGTAGGTGAAAGCGCGCTTATCGAAATCGCAGAGCCTGCACATCTGCACTTTGAGCTTTGGATGAACGGCGATTGCGTAAATGCGGAAAAAGAGATAGAGCATATGGAATAAAATACGGGAGGGTGTCAAGCTGAAGCGACGTTTGCGCCCTCCCTTTTCTTTTGCTCCTTGAAAAATAAAAGCTTGCGGTCTGCGAGCATTGTAAAGGGTAAAAATGCTTCGAAAAAAATTCAAAAAATGTTAAATTCCCTATTGCTTTTTCCTTTTTTATAATATATAATATGCGTATAACGGTGGGAGTTTGTGGTATTAGGTGCAATAAAAACCCAAATTTTCTACCAAAATTTGCAAACGTGTCCCTAAAAACTTAAAAAATGCCGTTTTTTCGATTCGCGGACGGCAAATTCCGAAAGAAAGGGGTGGGCAGTGTGTTTGTAGGCGAATATAGGCATAATCTTGACAGCAAGGGCAGACTGTCCGTACCCGTAAAGCTTAGGGAAAAATTAGGGGCGGAGTTCGTTATGTGCCGCAGCTTTGACAAGTGTATTATGATCCACCCGATGGAGTCGTGGCAAGCTTTTGCGGAAAAGCTTTCTCAGCTTCAAGTGGTAGAGGACAGAAACATTAAGCGTTATTTCTTTTCAGGTGCATTGCCCACTTCTCTTGACGGACAGGGCAGGGTAATAATCCCTCAGTATTTCAGGGATTATGCAGGCATCGATAAAAACGTGGTGCTTATAGGCAACAACACCCATTTGGAGTTGTGGGATGAAGCAAATTGGGATGCGGAGCTTTCTACGGGATTGCAAAGCGAGGACATTATGGCTCGTCTTATAGAATTGGGCTTCTGATATGGAGTTTAAGCATTATACCGTACTTAAAGAGGAAGCAGTTGAGCTTCTTGACATAAAAGAAGGCGGCGTGTACGTGGACTGCACCTTAGGCGGTGCGGGGCATACCGAGCTTATACTTGAAAAGCTTAAAGGCGGCAGGGTTATCGGTATCGATAGGGATGAGGATGCCTTGAGAGCCGCGGCGGAGCGTCTGAACGACGATAGATTTGCTGCGGTTAAAAGCAATTTTTCAGAGCTGGACACGGTGCTTTCTCAGCTGAATATCGACGCTGTTGACGGTATCCTGATGGATCTGGGCGTATCTTCTTATCAGCTTGATACGGCTGAACGCGGATTTTCCTACAACAATGAAGGCCCCTTGGATATGCGTATGGACACCTCGGCACCCCTTGACGGAGCTATGGTGATAAACGGATATTCCGCAGAGGAGCTCAGCCGTATATTTTACGAATACGGCGAGGAACGTTACAGCAGGCGAATAGCGGCGGAGATAGAAAAGCGCCGCAGTGTAAGTCCGTACACTACTACCACACAGCTTTACGATACGGTGTATGAAACCATAAGAGGCAGTAAGACGGACAAGCTTTCCTCAGTAAAACGCGTGTTCCAAGCGGTGCGTATAGAAGTTAACGGTGAACTCAGTGCCGTTGAAGACGCTATAGACAAAGGTATAAAGCTACTTAAACCTCAAGGAAGAATAGCCATAATCAGCTTCCACTCCTTGGAGGACAGAATAGTTAAAACACGCTTCGGCAGTGCGGCAAAAGGCTGTGATTGCCCGCCTGATTTACCTATATGCGTGTGCGGCAAAAAGCCGATAATAAAGCTTATAACGCGTAAGCCCGTATTGCCCTCTCAAAAAGAGCTTGCGGAAAACAGCCGTTCCCACAGCGCGAAGCTGCGTTGCGGAGAAAAAATTTAAGAAAGGTACAGACTGCGGATAAAACCGCGGCAGGTGAGGATATAATGGAAGAAAAGAAAATGCCCGTAAAAACTACTAAAAAAGTTGCCCCCGCAAACTCGAAAAACGTCGTATCCACTCGAAAAAATGCGGCTCACCCTGCGGCAAAGCGCAGTGCTTCAGAGCTTAGAAACATAACCATAGTAACGAAGAAGAAGGAAACCGAAAAGAAGCCCTTCCCTTGGACTACGGTGTTTACAGCCATTTGCTTTACGGTAATGTTTTTGTTTATGATGATGAACTACATAACCCTTGACGATTTGAACGATCAGGTGAACGAGCGTGCCGATAAGATAGATATGCTTATTGAGGAACGTGACAAGTTGGAAACCAAGCTTGCCAAGAAGGATACCATTGAGGAAGTTCAAGCATACGCGGAAAACCAGTTGGGCATGACCGCGGGTGACGGTACCGTTGAGGAGTATTACATAGACATACATACCGACGACGAGGTTGAGATAAACCAATACGAAGATAAAACCGAAAACGGTATAGGCACTTTGCTTACGGGTGTAGGCGGTGTGCTTAAAGATTTCTGGGGCGACTAAAAAGCTCGTAAGTTACAATCATATATATACGTTCACGGAAATATAATTAGGGTAAAAGCGTGTTTTTTGCGCTTTACCCTTATTGACTTTATAAGAAACACTGTAAATTTCTACTTTTGGCAGGTAAAGACCCATGAAGACCCTTGTTGATATTACAAAAGAAGACGTTAAACGTCGATGCTTTGCCGCTTTGGCGGTGGTTATTTTGCTGTTTGGCGGTCTTTCCGCAAGACTTGCTTATCTGCAGCTTATGGATTACGAGGAAATGAGAAATCAGGTGCTTGACCAATATTCAAGCACTATGACTCTGCCCGCAAGCAGAGGCTCTATTTACGACAGAAATATGCAACCTCTTGCCATAAGCGAAACGGTTGAAACGGTTTTTATCTCTCCTATGGGTATTATGAAAGCCGACGAAGCGGATACTGAAAAAGAGGATAACTATTACAGAGATTTGATAATCAACGGACTTTCGGAGCTTTTGGACGTGGAGCGCTCCGTTATCTCGAAGGCTTGTGAGAAGACCAACAGTCAGTATCAGGTAATAAAAAAGAACGTAGATGAAGAAACCGCTGACGAGGTTCGGCAGTTCATAATAGACAATCAGCTCTATACCATGATGAACTTAGAGGAGGACAGCAAGCGTTATTACGAGCACGGTGACTTGGCGGCTCACGTGATAGGCTTTAACGGTACGGATAAGGGGCTTTCCGGTCTTGAACTGTACTACGACGAATATTTGGCAGGTACGGACGGACTTATCGTTTACCGCAAAGACGGCGGCGGCTACGACCTTTCCCCTAAAAACGATACCTACGTGGCGGCTGAAGACGGCGCAAACTTGGTAACCACCATTGATATAAACGTTCAAAGCCTGGTGGAAAAATATTTGGAGAAGGCGTATTACGACCATTCCGTACAGAACCGCGTGGCGGCAGTTATAATGGACGTTGACACGGGAGAGATATATGCAAGCGCCGTATATCCCGATTTTGACCTTAATTCCCCCTACGAGCTGACCGAGGAGTTCCTTGCGGAATACGAGGCGGCAAAAGCGGGTAAGGTAACCACCACCGACGAAAGCGGCGATGCTGAGCATTACACCGATGAGGAGCTTCAAGAGCTTTATACGGAATTGCTCAACGAAATGTGGAACAACAAGGTCGTAACCGAGCTTTACGAGCCCGGTTCCACCTTCAAAATAATAACCACCGCCATAGCCTTGGAGGAGGGTATCACCAACGTAGCGGGCAACTACTTCTGTAACGGCATTATAGACGTGGACGGACAGACCATCCACTGCCACAAGGTGGGCGGTCACGGCGACCAGACCATAGCGCAAACCCTGCAAAATTCCTGCAACCCCGCGTTTATATCCTTGGGTCTTCGTATAGGCAGCAGTACCTTTATGAAATATTTCGAGGAGTTCGGCTTCCTCGAAACCACGGGCTGCGATATGATAGGCGAAAACAAGACCTATTATTACGGCTCCAACAATTCCGACTTCAACCGAATCGACCTTGCCACCTATTCCTTCGGGCAGTCTTTCAAGACCTCTATAATCCAACAGCTCAGAGCCGTTTCCACCGTGGCAAACGGCGGTTATCTGGTAACCCCCCACTTGGCAAAATATTTAACCGACAACGACGGTAACATAACTTATACCTTTGAGTATGAAAAGGACAGACAGGTCGTAAGTAGCGAAGTTTCCAAAACCATAATAGATGTGCTTTACGGCGGTATAAACACCGGCTCCACAAAAAATGCGGCAGTTGAAGGTTATTCCATCGCCGCAAAGACCGGTACTTCCCAGAAGCTTGATACGGCCATAGAGAACGACTACGTAAGCTCTTGCGTGGCTTTTGCCCCCGCAGAGGACCCTCAGGTAGCGATAATCGTAGTGGTAGACGAGCCCACCGCGGGCGAATTTTACGGCGGTCTTGTGGCGGCTCCCGTAGTTTCCAGCATCCTCTCCGAGGTGCTTCCTTACTTGGAGATCCCCCGCAACGGTGAGATAGAGCACAAGAACATCAACGTAATCAACTATACGGGTAAATCCGTTGATTCCGCTATAGCTTCCATAACGGAAGCGGGTCTTGACTACCGCATAATAGGCGACGGCGAAGCGGTAATAGACCAAATGCCCAAGTCGGGCACCTTGCTTACGGACGACGGCACCGTGATACTCTACACCGATTACAGTGCCGAGCGTGAAACCGTAACCGTACCGAATATCAAAGGATATACGGCGGGGGCGGCTATAACCATACTGCGGCGTGACGGACTTAACGTAAAGGTAACGGGCGCCTACAGCTCATCCATAAGCGGTACGCCCATGGTAGTGAAACAGAGCGTAGAAAACGGCACCTCGGTAGAGGAGGGCACCGTTGTAACCATAGAAATAAGATACTACGATAACGTAGACGGATAAGGGGTATATATGAACTATACGCTTAGGGACGTTGCAACGCTTACGGGCGGTACACTTCATAAGGACAGCGACGGAGAACGGCTTTTTACCACCGTTAATTCCGACAGCCGCCTCATAAAAAACAGTGATACGCTTTTTGCCGCTTTGAAGGGTGATAACTTTGACGGCCACAGCTTTGCTTCGGAGCTTTGCAAAAACGGCGGCGCCATTATCGACGATCCCGATTATTTCTGCCCCAACAGCGTGTTGGTTCCCTCGGTAAAAAAAGCGCTTTACGTTTTAGCCGAGGATTGGCGCAACAACCATATAAAAAACCTGAAGGTATTGGCAATAACGGGCAGTGTAGGGAAGACCTCTGCAAAAAACATGGCTTATTTGGCTATGTCCTCCTGCTTTAAATGCTATAAGACCGCAGGTAACCGCAACAGCCTTACGGGACTTCCCATGGAGCTTCTTAACATCGGCAAGGACGTAGAGTACGCGGTTCTTGAAGCGGGGATGAGCCTCCCCGGTGAAATATCTCAAATTTCCCGTCTTATAAAGCCTTCAGGGGCTTTGATAACGAAAATAGGCCACTCTCATATAATGGCATTCGGCAGCAGAGAGGGGATATGTAAAGAAAAGCTTTCCATCCTTGACGGTATGGAGAACGGATTTATAACGGTGCCCGATGACGGTTTGGTGCTTTCATTGCTTCCGAAAAATGCCGTCTTTACAGTTTGCTCCGTTGACAATGCGAGCAGTGATGCATATACGGAAAACGCAAAAGAAACCCCTTTGGGAATGGAATACACTCTTTGCTATGAAGGCAAAAAATACCTCGTAAGGTTGCCCGCATTCGGTATGCACAGCGTTATGAACAGCGCCTTGGTGCTGGTTTCCGCCATACGCATGGGTGCCGACGGTGAAAAAGCGGCAAAAGCTCTTGCGAATTTCGTTGCAGAAGGCAACCGCCAAAACATACACTATACCAACGGCATAAAGGTTATAGCCGATTGCTATAATGCCGCACCGGAATCCATGGCGGCGGCTTTGAACGTGCTTAAAACCTGCGGCGGAAAGCGTATAGCGGTGTTGGGTGATATGTTAGAGCTTGGCGAGCATTCCGAGGCACTGCACGAATCCGTGGGCAAAGCCGTGGAGGGTTGTGCCGATATGCTTATTTGCGTGGGTGAGGAGGCAAAGTATATTGCCCTTGCCGCCGAAAAGATTATGAATAAGGAAGATATATACGTCTATCCCTCAGCGGATTACGAAAAAGCCGCAAAACTCGTTGCCGAAACGGCAAAAGAGGGAGATACGGTACTGTTTAAGGCAAGCAACCGCACTAATCTGAGAAAAGTAATGGAGATAACCGCACTATGACGGAATATACGAAGCATATACTGACAGCCCTACTGGCTTTTGGCATAGCGTTTGGAGTAAGTTACGTATTGTACAAGATTTTTATACCCATACTTCGCAAGGTAAAGCTTGGACAAAAGATTTTGGAGATAGGTCCCAACTGGCACAAATGCAAGGAGGGCACTCCCACCATGGGCGGCTTGTTTTTCATCGTGGGCATGCTGGTGGCAGTGGTTATATGTTGCTTCGGCAAATTGATAGACCCTCCCTACTGTCTGAACGTACATGGTGAAAAGGTAAGGGATTACAGACTGCATTTTAATCTGTTGCTTACGGTGCTTACGGGCGCGGTTGGCTTTATAGACGACTACGTAAAGCTTTTCAAAAAACGCAACAAGGGACTTTCGGCCTCCCAAAAGATGCTGTTTTTGATAGTCACTTCCTTGGTGTATCTGATTCTTAACAACTACTTCGGTTACATAGACACCAGCGTAAACCTTCCTTTTATTAAAGGTCAGGTAGAGCTCGGAGTTTTCTATTATATTATAGCCATACTTATTATGGTGTACTTTATAAACTGCGCCAACCTTACCGACGGCATAGACGGTCTTGCAGGCAGTATATCCGCAATAATAATGACCATGTTCTTCACCTTTGCGGTGTTCCTTGACAAACCGCAGATGAGCGTGTTCACTGCGGCGGTTTTGGGCGGTGTTATAGCCTTCCTTGCATTTAATTATTACCCCGCTAAGGTATTTATGGGAGACACGGGCTCCTTATTCTTGGGCAGTGCCGCAGTGCTTATGGCGTTTTGGACCAACGCTTCGTTGCTTATATTCCTTATAGGTCTTATATATTTTATCGAGGGCATTTCCGTAATGCTTCAGGTGTTTTATTACAAGCGCACCAAAAAGCGTTTGTTTAAGATGGCGCCCATACATCACCATTTTGAAATGTGCGGCTGGTCGGAATGGAAAATAGTAGGTGTTTTCTCTGCCGTAACTCTGGCTTGCTGTACAGCGGCTTACCTCGTATTGGTACTGTATCTCAATTAAAACAATTAAAAGGGCGAAAGGAGTGCAAACCTCAGTGGAACAAAGAAGAGTAATAAAAACCCAGAACAAAAGCATCTCCGATGCCCATGTAAAAAACGGCACCACTCCCAAAGCGACACGTACCTCCCCCCGCAAAGGAACGGAGCGTACCCTAAAGCTTACCCGTCTTGTGGGCGAGGTTGACCGTCCGTTTCTTATCATCCTCACGGTGCTTATATGTATAGGCTCCGTAATGGTATTCAGCGCCAGCTATCCCAGTGCGGAAGCAAAGTACGGCGACAGCTTCTATTTTGCGCGCAGACAGCTTCTGTTCGTTTTCTTGGGCACTGTAAGTATGGCTATTGCCACCGTAGTCGGCGACTACCGCCGTCTTAAAAAAATATCATTGGCGCTTTTCGTTTTCGCTCTGATAATAAACGCCGCTACCGCCGTACCGGGCATAGGCTTGGAACGTAACGGCGCCCGCCGTTGGCTCAACATAGGTATAGACTTTCAGCCCTCCGAGGTATTAAAGTTTGCCCTTATTCTTATGTGCGCAAGGCACATAAGCGATAACACCGATAAAATGCGAAGCTTTCGCTCAGGTACCTTACCTTTTGCGTTTTTGCTTGGCGCGTCTGCCATAACCACGGTGCTTCAGTCGCACCTTTCCTGTACCATCATTTTATGTATTATAGTTTTCGCTCTCATGTGGATGGGCGGCACAAAAAAGCGTTGGCTTTTCGGAACGGTAGGCGCAGGTGCCGCGGGACTTTATATAATTTTGCAGAACATGGCGCACTCTATAAGGCGCGTTAACATCTGGCTTGACCCCTTCTCCGATCTAAGCGGCGCGGGTTGGCAGCCCGTACAGTCACTGTACGCTATATCCGCAGGCGGATTCTGGGGACTTGGCTTGGGGCAAAGCAACCAGAAGCACGGCTTTTTGCCGGAGCCTCATAACGACTACATTTTCTCCATTTTGTGTGAGGAATTGGGTTATTTCGGCGCAATAATGGTAATAGGATTGTTTGCACTTCTCGTATGGCGCGGATACGTTATAGCAAAAAAAGCGCCCAACATGTACGCTTCACTGCTGGTAATGGGTATTATGTGTTCCTTGGCGGCACACGTTTTGCTTAACATAGCCGTTGTTACCAACTCCATCCCCAGTACGGGCATAGGTTTGCCCTTCTTCAGCTACGGCGGTACCTCTCTTATGATTTGGATGGCAGAGATGGGCGTTGTGCTTTCGGTATCAAGATATTCCTATTTGAAAAAGGGGTAATATATAATGAGAGTATTATTTTCCTGCGGCGGTACGGGGGGACATATAAACCCTGCCATAGCCATTGCAAATACCCTAAAGGAAAAATACGGCGATTTTGAATGTATGTTCGTAGGCGCAGAGGGCGGTATGGAAGGAAGCCTCGTGCCTAAATCCGGCTACAAAATAGAGTTTGTTAAGGTAAGGGGATTCAAGCGCAAGCTTTCTCTTGCCAACGTCGATGCGGCTATAAAGGCGGTAACCTCGGTTCACGCCGCAAAAAAGATAATAAAACGCTTTTCTCCCGATGTAGTAATCGGCACGGGCGGTTATGCAAGCTGGGCGGCAGTAAAGGCGGCGGCATCTCTCGGCATCCCCACCCTTATACACGAGCAGAACGCTTATCCCGGTGTTACCACTCGCCGTCTTTCCAAATATGCAAGCAAGGTTTGCATAAGCTTTGAGGAAAGCCGCAAGTTTTTTGAAGATTCCGTAAAGCAAAAGCTTATTCTTACGGGCAACCCCCTAAAGCCTGAGGTTTTAAAAGCAGACCGCAACACTGCCCGAAAAGAATTGGGTATAACCGACGAGGTGTATATTCTGTCCTTTGGCGGAAGCTTGGGTGCCGACAAGGTGAACGAGTACGTTTTGGATATGCTTAACGGTTACGTTAAGGGTAATGAAAAGATCCGCGCAATACACGCCACGGGCAAAAACGGCAACGCTAAATACAGCGCACTTGCCGAGAAATTAGGCCTTACCAAGGCGAAAAACATAGAAATAAGGGAATATATATACGATATGCACCGCCAGCTTGCGGCGGCAGACCTGGTAATATGCAGGGCGGGTGCCATAACCATAGCAGAAAACTGCTGTATGGCAAAGCCTTCGATTTTGATTCCTTCGCCAAACGTAACGGATAACCATCAGTTCAAAAACGCGGCAGTGCTCAGGGATGCAGGCGCGGCGCTGTTACTTGAGGAAGCAAGCACTAACGGAAAAATCCTCACCGAAGCAGTTAAGGACTTGGTGGAGAACGAAGATAAGAGAAAAGCTATGTCCACGGCGGCGCTTGGTCTTGCCAAGGCATCTGCCGCAGGCGAAATAGCGGATATAGCGGTTTCCATGATAAAAAAATAAGCAGGAGAAACAGATGCAAGCTCAAAACACAGGTCGCTATAAGCGCCGCGAAGTGGATTTAGAAGAGCTTAAATCCAGACAGCATAATAAACGAGTGCGCCGAAGAGTGTTTTATATAGCACTCTTTTCGGTGCTTGTTTTGGTTTTTACCGCCGTGTGTTTCTTGGTGCTTTTTAAGATAGAAACCGTAGAGGTCAAGGGACTTACGGGTTACTCCAAGGATGAGATAATTGCCGCCTTCGGTGTGAAGAAGGGCGAAAATCTTTATTCCTTCAGTGCTTCCGAAATAGAAAAAAAGCTCGTGACCGAGCTACCTTATATAAACAGCGTGGAAATAGAGCGCGACCTGCCCTCTACCGTTGTTATCCACGTTAAGGAAAAAGAACCCTGTATGTACGTGGAGCTTAACGATGAGAAATATCTCCTTACGGACGATATGCATATACTTGAGTATACCGATTCCGAGGACAAGCTGTACGGACTTTTGAAGGTGCAAATGGAGCCTAAGACCGTAAGCCGTTGCATAGTGGGCGAGAAGCTTTCCTTTATAGACAAGCGCACCGGAGATATAGTGTCCGATGCATACGCTTATATAACGGAGATGGGACTTATAAACCGCGTTAACTATATAGACGCAAACAACCGCTTCGGCATTTATTTGGGACTTGACGGTTGCTATGACGTGTATATGGGCGATATAGAGGAATTTGACACGAAGCTGTTGTTTGCCAAGGGAATAGCCGATAAGTTGCACTCCTTGGGCAACGACGAAGGTCAGGGGAAAATAGATGTTTCCGAGGTCAACAAGGGAATTTATACCCCTAAAGAAGCTTAAATTGTGCAAAAAACCATAAAAAACTTAAAAAATTGATATAAAAAAACAGAAAAACACTTGAAATTTAATAAAAATCGTGCTATATTGTAATGGAATGAAATTGATAATTTATAAATATGGCTTTTGGAGGAACTGAAATGAAGGATTTAAACGCACCCGTTGTAAAAATAAAAGTTATAGGCGTTGGCGGCGGCGGCGGCAATGCTGTTAACCGTATGATCAGTGTTGGCTGCAAGGATATAGAATTTATAAATCTTAACACCGATATAGCAGCTCTTGAAAGATCTCAGACCCCTAACACCATCACTATAGGTGAAAGACTTACTAAGGGCAGAGGCGCAGGCGCTAATCCCGATCTTGGTGAAAAGGCGGCTGAGGAAACCATTGAGAAGATTACCGATGCTATAAAGGATGCCGATATGGTATTCGTAACCGCAGGTATGGGCGGCGGTACCGGTACCGGTGCGGCTCCCGTTGTTGCTAAGGCTGCAAAACAGCTTGGCGTTCTTACCGTTGCAGTTGTTACCAAGCCCTTCGCATTCGAAGGTGCAAAGCGTATGACTCAGGCTGAAGCAGGTATTGAGAAGCTTAAAGAACACGTGGATTCCCTTATAGTTATCCCCAACGAGCGTCTTAAGCTCCTTACCGATAAGAAGATCACCTTCCTCAACGCTTTCCAGGAGGCTGACGAGGTTCTCCGCAAGGGCGTACAGAGCATATCCGACCTTATTACTATGGACGGTCTTATTAACCTTGACTTTGCAGACGTTAGCACCGTTATGTCCAACGCAGGTCTTGCACATATGGGCGTAGGTCACGCTAAGGGTAAGGATAAGGCAGAGCAGGCAGCCAAGATGGCTATGAGCAGTCCTCTGCTTGAAACCAATATCAGCGGCGCTAAGGGTATCGTTGTTAACATCACCGCTTCTCTCGATATCGCTCTTGATGAGGTTAACGATGCAGTTGCTATGATAACCAACGAAGCACATCCCGATGCAAACATCATCTTCGGTGCCGCATTTGACACGGCTCTTGAGGACGAAATGGTTGTTACTCTCGTTGCTACCGGCTTTGATAGTGAAAAGAGAAACGATTACCGTTCCAAGCCCATGCCCGCAGCAGAGCAGGAAGAAAGCAACCCCGTAGAAGACGGCGATGATATTGACACTATTATTTCTATGCTCAACAGCAGCAGAAAGACTAATACCGACAGATATTAAAAAGCTTTTTATTACTCTTTGCAAACAGTAAACGGGTAATTACCGAAAACACAAAAAGGATGTTGCCCGGCGCAACATCCTTTTGAAATTTAAGGAGGACACTTTATGGCTAACAAACGTGCCGAAATAGAGATTCTTTGGAGCGACAGAAAGCGTTTTATGGGTATGCCCCTGAGCTTTACAAAGTATAAGCTGGGCAAGGACAGACTTTTTGTGGAAACGGGCTTTTTCTCCACCCATTACGAGGAGATAGTGCTTTACCGCGTTTTGGATATAAGCCTGAGCCGCAATCTGTGGCAAAAACTTTTTGGTATGGGCACCATAACCGTTAAAAGCTCCGATGCCACCATGCCTCTTTTGGAGATAAAGAACGTAAAAGCGTCCTACGATACCAAGGAACTGCTTTTTGCTCAGGTAGAAGCGGTTAAGAAGGAACGCAGACTCCGCGTCAGCGAGATAATCGGTGACGATGATGACGTTGACGGCGACGGCGTACCCGATGCGCTGGAGGAATAGTCAAAGCTTAAAAAATAATATTAACGCCCGAAAGTGTAATTTGTACGCTTTCGGGCGATTTTTTGCATATTTTAACAAAAGTTGGCTTAAATTGTCAGGGCAAATTCTTATATATAGATTGACAAATCAAGCGATTTGTGAGATAATACATATTGAGATAACATTATCAAATGGGATACTATAGCTATTCTCAAGGAAAGGAAATACGGTTAATGTTTTCAACACGACCTATTATAAAATATATTCTTGCGGTACTGTGTGTTGCGGCTATGCTTTTTAGCTGTTGCTCCTGCGTGGATTTTGATAAGGTTATGGATTCGCTTATAGGTACCGAAAGCCAAGGCTCTGCCGTAAGCCGCCCCTCTAATGACGAAAGCACGGGCGATGAAGTTTCGGTGGATATGCCCTATACCGCCGAGGGTGCGTTTACCGTATCTCCCTACGGCGACGGTGTGGCTATTGACAGTTATAACGGCGACGAACCTTACGTTAAAATTCCTCGTACCATAGGCGGCAAAAGCGTTCTTGCCGTAAACGCAAACGCCGTTTGCGATAAAACCACTGAAGACGGTGAGGCAACCCTCGTTACCGTTACCCATATTATCGTTCCCGAAACCGTTACGGTTATAGCGGGCGGCGCCTTTAGCGGCTGTAAGGGTCTTTTAAGCATAGAGCTGCCCTTTGTAGGCGGTACCGACGGCGGCGGTAGCTTCGGTTACGTTTTCGGCGGTACGGTGCCCGATAGCTTAAACGACGTGGTCGTGGGCAGTAAAACCATTGCAGACAGCGCTTTTGAAGGGTGCGAGCTGTTGGAAAGCGTTATTCTTACAGAGGCGGAAACGGTGGGCAACGGTGCCTTCAAGAACTGCAAAAATTTGGAGAAGGTAGTGATCCCTCAAAGCGTTACCTCTATGGGAAGCGGACTTTTTGACGGATGTGAGTCTTTAGAGGAGCTTACCTTGCCCTATTTGGGCAACGGCAGTGACGTAGTTCACGTAGGGTATATTTTCGGCGCTCCCGATTATAAGCAGAATATCAATTATATGCCCGCAAGCTTAAATAAGCTGACGGTTTATATGGAGGGTGTCGTACCCGCTTATTGTTTTTATGAGTGCGACCGCCTTACAAGTCTTACCGTTAAGGGTAATATAAAAACCTTGGGCGAAGGTAGCTTTTACCGTTGCAAGCGCCTTAAAAGCATAAATCTTTTGGGCGACGAAGACTTCGGCGGCGTTAACGCTTTGGGCGTAGGTGCCTTTGCATACTGCTCTTCTTTGGGTGAGATAAGGCTTTCCGCAGAGCTTGGCGCAGTGCCTGAAAAGAGCTTTTATTCCTGCTCGTCTTTACGAAGTATATACTTCGGGGAAGAGCTTAACAAGCTGCCCGAAAGCGTAAGCTCTATAGGCAAAAGCGCTTTTGCGTATTGTGAGAGTCTTTCTGCCTTAGGTCTTACTGAAAAGATAACCGAAATCCCTGACGAAGCTTTCGTGGGTTGTGCTTATTTGACGTCGGTTTCCATACCCAAAACTGTAACCTCCATAGGTCAAAACGCATTTAAGGGTTGCAGTAACCTAAGCAGTTTAAGCTTTGAGGAGGGCACCCGTCTTACAACGATTGGTGACGGCGCCTTTGCCTATTGCACTCTGCTTAAAACGGTGGTACTGCCCGAAAGCGTATCGGAGCTTGGAAGCTACGTTTTCTCCCACTGCTGGTCTTTAAACAGCGCCTCTTTACCCAAGGCACTTACCGCAATCCCCGACGGGTGCTTCTTCGGTTGTACGGTGCTTAAAGAACTGCAATACGGTGAAAACAAAGTAAGCTCTATAGGCGAGCGTGCTTTTTCCGGTTGTGAGAGGATAGAAAGTATAAGCCTGCCTTCCGGTATAGAAAACATAGGCGCCCACGCTTTTGACGAGTGTGAAAAGCTTGTGTTTACCGTAAGTGCCGATACCTACGCCTACGACTGGCTTCTTAAAAACGGAATAGGCGGCACGAATCTGAATTTGAAATAACGGATAATTATTATGTTAAAAAAACGATTACTTTTGGCGGTTTGCTGGTGTCTTGTCCTGTGTCTTTGCGCTTGCGACGGGATGCTTGAACAGCAAGAAAGCCTTCCCCCCGACGAAAGCTTTACAAGCGGCATTTATTCCGAACCGACCGAAGAAACGGATGAGGAGAGCAGCTTCGAGGAAAGTGAGCATTCCACCTCCGTGGAAGACGAATACAGCTTTGAGGAAAGCTTTGAGGAAAGCTTTGAGGAAGCGGTGGGCGACGAAATAATAAGCGGTGACTACGGCTATATCTTAGTAGAGGACGTGGCACACCTTTCCGCCTACTACGGTAGCGAAACGACGGTAGAGCTACCCGACGAGCTGGACGGTCACAGTCTTACCGTAATAACAAAAACCGCTTTCAGCGGTAACGATAAAATAGAGGAGCTTAAAATCGGTAACGGAGTGGTTAACGTATCCGAGGGTGCCTTCGACGGTTGCAGTGCTCTTAAAACCATTGAGCTGGGCGGCAACGTTGCCTCTATGGAAAGCAGTAGCTTTGATAGATGCCCCGCCCTTGAGAAAATAGAGGTTTCTTCCGCAAATATGTATTTTTCCTCTGTAGATGGTGTGCTTTTTAACCGCGATAAGAGCGTGCTTATCAGGTGCCCCATGGGTTACAGCGCCGAGGAATACGTCATTCCGTCACATACCAAGACGGTGGGTGCTTACGCTTTTAAAAAGTGCAGCGGTATCGAAAAAATAGAAATAGGCGGTTGCAGTTTGTCCGAGGGTTCTTTCTTCCACTGCGACAATCTAAGTGAAATAAGCTTTACCACCGCCGTAAAGGAAATACCCGATTACTGCTTCTTTGGTAGCGTTATGCTGACGGAGCTTGTTTTGGAGGACGGTACGGAATCCCTGGGTGAGTACGCATTTTTCGGCTGTGTTGCCCTTGAAAAGCTTACCCTGCCCGAAAGCATAAGCTATATTGCAGATACGGCTTTTGACTACTGCGATGCTTTGAGCGACGTGCAGACTGAGGGCGATTACGCCGAGCAGTGGTACGAGGAATTCAAAAAATAGAGGAAGGTATTAAAGATGAAGGTTCAAATTATAGCACATACTTCCGACCCGGATAAGATTATTGCCTCTGCGGCAAAGCTTTGCTATTCCGAAACGGGTATAGACGGGATAATGGAGGGACTTACTGAGGAGAAAACCGATAAGTTTATAAATATGCTTTCCTCTTTGGGCCACGCAAGTCCTTTTGAGCACGCATCCTTTACCTTCGGTATAGAGGGTGTGTCCCGTGCGGTTTTGGCGCAGATAACCCGCCACCGTATAGCATCCTTCAGCGTGCAAAGCCAGCGCTACGTTAATAAAGAACGTTTTACCTATATAGTTCCTCCTGCAATAGAGGGCATCCCCGAAGCTAAAGCAGAGTTTTTAAAGGCGATGGAGGAAGATAGGGCGCATTATATAAAGCTTGCTTCCATACTTAAGGAGGAGCATACGAAGCGTCTTATCGCAGGGGGTATGGATGCCTCTTCCGCAGAAAAAGCGGCGGAAAAGCTTGCCTTTGAGGATGCAAGAAGCGTTCTGCCCAACGCTTGCGATACCAAGATAGTTATGACCATGAACGTGCGCTCCCTTTATAATTTCTTTAATCTCCGTTGCTGCACGAGAGCACAGTGGGAGATAAGAGAGCTTGCCACGGAAATGCTCCGTCAGGTAAAGGAGATAGCACCCAACCTCTTTAAAAAGGCAGGCCCGCCCTGCGTTTCAGGTCCTTGCCCCGAAGGTAAAATGAGCTGCGGCAAGGCTGCCGAAATGCGTGAACGCTTTTTGGATATGTAAAGGATGATGAGGTTATGAAAAAAGGCATACTCATAGCTATTGACGGACTTGACGGCTCCGGTAAGGAAACACAAAGCAAGGAGCTTTGCCGTTTTCTTGAGGAACGGGGGATAAAATATAAATGTATCTCTTTTCCCAACTACAATACTAAAGGCTGTTCCCTTGTGGAGATGTATTTGCAGGGACAGTTCGGCGAGGACCCCATGGCGGTTAACGCTTACGCCGCATCCTCCTTTTTTGCAATGGACAGATACAGCTCCTATATGTTGGATTGGAAAAAGGATTATGAGGAAGGCACCGTAATAATAGCTAACCGCTACACAAGTGCAAATCTGGTTCACCAGATGGCAAAGCTTAGCGGTGAACAGCGTCACGGCTTTATGGAATGGCTTACCGGCTATGAATACGGACTTTTGGGTTTACCCAAGCCCGACGGTGTAATATATCTTTGTCTACCCCCCGAGGTTTCGGAAAGTCTTGTGCAAAAGCGTTGTGACAGTACGGGTGCGGTAAAGGACATACACGAGAAGAACAGTGCTTTTCTTGCTTCAAGCTACAGCGCGGCGCTTTATGCAGCAGAGAATTGCGGTTGGCATAAGGTGGATTGCGTAAAGAACGGCGTTCTTCGCAGTATAGAGGACATAGCGGCAGAGGTCAGCTCTATCGCTTTGAATATTATAAACGGCAACTGACGTGTTTTTTTGAATGAGGATATTTTATGAAAGTTTTGATGTTACTTGCTAACGGTTTTGAGGAAAGTGAAGCTATAGTTCCCGCGGATATTCTTAAGCGTGCAGGAGCAGAGGTGCAGCTTGTTTCCGTAGAGGACAGTATTCAGGTGGTAAGCACCCACGGAATAAAGCTTACCGCGGATTGCTTTATCTCCGAGGTAAACGGCGACGATATGGACGCTCTTATCCTTCCCGGCGGTATGCCCGGTGCCGAAACCTTATCACAGTCTTTCCTTGTAAAGGGATTGGTAGAGAAGGCTGTAGAGAAGGGAATTTACGTGGCGGCTATCTGTGCGGCACCCTTCGTGCTTGGAAAGATGGGCTTGCTTGACGGTAGAAATATCGCTTGCTATCCCGGCTTCGAGGCGTATATGCCCGCGGCTAACTTAACCGGCGAAAAGGTAGAGGTGGACGATATATTCATCACCGCTCAGGGTATGGGTGTTTCCTTGGAGTTCGGTCTTAAAATTGCAGAGATGCTTTTCGGTGCAGAAACTGCAGATAAAATTGCGGAGCAGATAAGAAAAGCATAGTTATTAAGAGGACGGATAATGCTTAAAATATTAAGATCCACCCCTGTAAGCGTGCCCTTGTTGACGGTGCTTATATATTTGCTTTTATCCCTTAGCGGAAAATATATAAGCGAGTATAATATCGGCAGCGACAGCGTGTTTTTGGTTATAATAATAATACAAATAATAGTTTTTGCGGTACCGTCCTTCATTTATTACGGCGCAAAGGGCGGAAAGCTTAATTATCCCGTGGTTTCGGGCAAAATAAGCGGCAATACCGTGTTGTTCGGCATAGGAGCTTTGGGCGTGCTGTTCTTTGGCAGTTTGCTTATAAAGCTTGCCTTTTATACGGGCGGAGTGGCTGTAAGCAACGATAAGGGCTATATGGATGAGCTGTTTGCCATGGAAGACGGCAAGGTAGGCTTGTTTTTGGCGTACGCTCTCGTGCCCGCCTTGTGTGAGGAGTTTTTCTTTAGGGGAATAGTTTTAAGCGAGTATAAAAAGTACGGCAGTATTAACAGTATAATAATCAGCGCCTTGTACTTTACCATGGTGCATTTTACAACGGACGGCTTTTTGGTTTATCTTTTTGCGGGTATATTGCTGGGTGGTGTTACCGCCGCTTCCCGTTCCATTTACCCCGCCGTGGTAATACATATGCTGTTCAATACCTACTCTCTCTACGGTAACGTGTCCTTTATAAGCACCACCGTGTTTAACACGGGTGAGCTGTTCGTGGCTTTCGTGCTGGTGGTGTTGCTTTTGATCTTTGCGGTGCTTATGCTTTCACGCTTGGAGCTTATGTACCGCAACTACGGCGTTTTGTATAAGGACGAGCCACTGCCCGAAAAAAGCATAAACAATATGTTTATCTATATAACTCCCGCGTTGGTAGTACCCATTATTGCTTTTATAACGATTAACGCACTTATTTAGTGGAGGTTCTGTAAGGTGACAGAAAATAAAAATCCCGAACAAAGCTTTGACGAGCTTCTCGATTTAATATCGCGCTCCAGCGATGCCAATAAAAAAAATTCCGAGCCTAAGTCCTCCGATAATACAGAGGGCTTGGAGAAGCCTGCCGTTGCTCAGGAATCTACCCGTGTTTCCAACATAGAGGTTGAAGGTATAGAGAATCGCGTAGAGGTAAAAGAAGCAAGCGATGCACATTATACGGATGAGCACGCTTCCGACTCTAAAAGAGAAGCGCCCGACGAAGGTCATTTTACCGACGACCAAGGCAACGCAGTAAAGCACGAGGAGCACGAAGAGCTGTTTGCCGAGGTTCATTTCACGGGTGATGAAAGCGAAAAGGTGAAGGCAAAAAAGAAGAAGGCGGTAAAGAACGCTTACCGCCGTGCCAGCCGCAGAAACCGTGAAAAGCGTGCTCACGGAAGCTTGACAATCAGCATTTTAAAGGCGTTGGGATACACGGTTATAGTGTTCTTGCTGGCGTTTTTCGCCGTTTTCGGTTTTTCCGATTTTTGGCCCGGCATAATCCCCATGGCAAACGATATGTTCGCCTTCGTAAAGGCAGACGAGAATATAGAGATAACTTTGCAGGACGGTATCACCACCAACGAACTGGCAGAGCTGCTTGAAAAGAACGGTGTTATCGACGAGGAAAAGGTTTTTAAGTTCTACGTAAAATACAAGTACGTAGATGATACGGAGCTTGACGAAGAGGATAATCTTTTCAGCACCGTTATGGATATTTTCGGCGATTTCTGCACCACCATGTTTTTCGGTGAGGACGTGCCCGAGGATAAGGATATAAAGTATCTTTCCGGCACTTATACCCTTAATCCGTCCATGAATTACGATCAGATAATCTCTGCCCTTACCACCGTGGTTTACGAAAGAGAAGAGGTTAAGATAGTTATCCCCGAGGGTTATACGGTAGATCAGATAATAGACCTGCTCACCTCCAACGGCATCGGCAGACGTGAAAACTATATATACGCTATAAATGAGTACCCCTATAAGCACGAGTTTGTAAAGCTTCTTGAGGAAGAGGGGTATAACGAGCAGAGAGTTTACCGTCTTGAGGGTTATTTGTATCCCGATACCTATATTTTCTATAAGGATTCCGACGAGATAGACGTGATAAACAAGATGCTCAACACCTTCTCCGTAAGGGTATGGAGCGAGTATTACAGCACCTATAAGCCCGTGTGTGAGGAGCTGGGGTTCAGCTTTGACGAGATGGTTACTTTCGCCTCCATAGTACAGGCTGAGGGTAAAAACTTTACGGATTTTGAGAACATCTCTCAGGTGTTCCACAATCGCTTCGATTCGGCAGACTTTGATAAGATGGAGTCTTGCGCTACCGTTCAGTACGTGCTGGAGATAGAGCGTTTGCGTAAGATCCGCGAAGAGGGTATATACGAAGAAAGGCATGACGTGCTTACCGCAGAGGATATAAGCTATGACAGTGCCTATAACACCTATATGTATTCGGGGTTTCCTGCAGGGGCTGTTTGCAACCCCGGTCTTGATGCCTTCGATGCCGCTTTGTATCCCGATATGGCAGAGGAGGTAAAAGAGGAATTTTATCTTACCAACGCCTACTATTTCAACTCGGATTTGGCAGGCAACATATATTATGCTCAGACCCCGTACCAGCATCAGGTGAACCAGCAAACAGCTGAAAGGGTGAACGAGCAAATTCGTAACGGAACTTACGTGGATAATGAATGATGAAAAGATGTGAAATACTTTCTCCCGCAGGCAACCTCGAAAAACTGAAGTTTGCGGTTACTTACGGGGCAGATGCGGTCTATATGGCGCTTACCCGATTCGGTATGCGCTCCTCGGCGGATAATTTTACCCCTGCAGAACTGAAAGAAGCCCTCGATTTTGCCCATAGCAGAGGAGCTAAGGTCTACTGTACTCTTAATACCATGCCCAGAGATAACGAGTTTTCCGAGCTTGACAGCCTGCTTGCCGAGATAGAGGATTGCTTACCCGACGCTTTTATAGTGACAGACCCCGGCGTAATAACTACGGTAAAGGCGCGTTACCCTCAGGCAGAGCTTCATCTGTCTACTCAGTGTTCTACGGTCAACAGCCGCAGTTGCCGCTTTTGGTACGATACCTTCGGCATAAAGAGGGTGGTTCTTGCAAGAGAGCTGAGTCTTGATGAGATAAAGGAGATTCGCCGCAATATCCCCGATGACATGGAAATAGAGTGCTTCGTTCACGGGGCAATGTGCATATCATATTCGGGCAGATGCTTGCTTTCCAACTATATAACTGGCAGAGATGCCAACCGCGGTATGTGCGCTCAGCCTTGCAGATGGGAGTACGTTATGGCAGACGTGCGCGACTCCTTGCCTTTTGCGGCAGTAAAGGAAGAAACGGACGGCACCTACGCCTTTTCCTCCAAGGACCTGTGTATGGTGGAGCATATTAAAGAGCTGGTGGAGGCGGGCATTAACAGCTTTAAGATAGAGGGCAGAATGAAAAGCGCCTACTATACCGCCGCCGTAACCAACGCTTACCGTATGGCTTACGACAGCTATCTGGCTAACCCCGATAACTATGAGATAGACCCCCTTTGGAAGAAGGAAACCGAAAGCGTAAGCCACAGAGAATACGATACGGGATTTTTCTTCATCTCCCCCCACGAAAGCGCAAAGGTGTGCAGTGCCAACGTTTATCTTAACGACAGAGCGTATCTCGCCACCGTAAGCGGTTACGATGAGGAAACGGGACTTGCCAAATGTATCCAGCGTAATAAATTTTCCGTTGGGGACAAGGTGCAGATACTAAGTCCCGGCAGCGGCGGCAGAGAAGCCGTTATAGAGAAAATGTATAACGAAGATATGGAAGAAATTGAAAACTGTCCCCATCCAAGGCAGATATTTTATATCCCCTTAAAGGGTGCCAAGGAATGGGATATTATAAGATGCGGAGAATGAGATGCTTAATAAACTTAAAGAGCGTATTATAATAATCTGCGGTCATTACGGTGCAGGTAAAACCAACGTAGCGGTAAACTTGGCACTTTTCGCCGCAGAAAAGGGCAAAAAGGTTACTATTGCGGATTTGGACGTGGTCAACCCTTATTTCAGAACCGCCGACAACGCAAAGGAGCTTAGGGAAAAGGGCATCCGCTGTATTATCCCTCAGTATGCCAACACAAACGTTGATATACCCTCTATCCCTGCGGAATTCCTTTCCGTCTTTCACGGTGATGATTTTTCCGTAATAGACGTGGGCGGCGACGACGGCGCCATAGCTCTTTCCGTTTACAAGGAGAAATTTGAGTCCTCAGGATACGAGATGCTCTACGTGTACAACGCTTGCCGTCCTTTAACGGCGGAGCTTGATGAGGCGGAGCAATCTTTAAGGGATATAGAAGCTATGTCCCGTCTTAAGGTGGGGTATATAATAAACAACACCAACTTAGGGGAGGAAACTACCGCAGAGACCGTCAAAAAAGGAGAGGAAATATGCAAAGCCCTATCTGAACGGACGGGCGTGCCTTTCCTCGGTAACACAGTGTTCAAAACCGTAAAGGGTTTGGATATAGATAGCGTTATCCCCATGGATAACGCAACAAAACAGCTGTTCTAAAAATATATATGTTTAAGAAAGAAGGGAAGCTAAAATGAACAGAATTAGCTTTAAGACAGACCTTTGTAAGGGCTGTGGGCTTTGCGTAGGCGCTTGTCCCAAGGGACTTATATCTCTTGACGGCTCCGCACTTAACGCTAAAGGCTATCACCCCGCACAGATAACCGATATGGCAAGCTGTATCGCTTGTGCTATGTGCGCTACAATGTGTCCTGACGTTATCATTACAGTAGAGAAAGGATGTGAGGAATAATGGGTGAAAAAATGCTTATGAAGGGCAACGAGGTTATAGGTGAAGCGGCCATTCGCGCAGGCTGCCGTTATTTCTTCGGTTACCCCATAACTCCTCAAACGGAGCTTTCTGAGTATCTTGCTAAAAAGATGCCCAAGGTCGGCGGTCTTTGCCTTCAGGCAGAAAGTGAAGTTTCCGCTATAAATATGGTGCTTGGCTGTAACGCCGCAGGCGAGCGTGCCTTCACCTCTTCTTCTTCCCCCGGCATAAGCCTTAAGAGCGAAGGCGTATCCTACATAATCGGATCCGATCTGCCTTGCGTTATCGTTAACGTACAGCGCGGCGGCCCCGGTCTTGGCGGTATCCAGCCCGCACAGTCTGACTATTTGCAGGCAACTAAGGCTTTAGGTCACGGCGATATGCACTTTATAGTGCTCGCCCCCGCATACGTTCAGGAGATAGCTACCCTTATGGGCGAAGCTTTCGATTTGGCTGACCTTTACCGTACCCCCGTTATGCTTTTGGCAGACGGTGCTCTCGGTCAGATGATGGAGCCCGTAGATTTTACCGCTAAGAAGGAACGCACTCTTCCCGAAAAGACTTGGGCGGCTTGCGGTCACGTTAATAAGAGAGAGCATAATATCGTTAACTCCCTCTATATCTCTCCCGAAGTGCTTGAGCAGACCGTTCTTGACAGATACGAGCGTTATAAGACCATAGAAGAGAACGAGGTTCAGTACGACGAATATATGACCGAGGATGCGGAGATTTGCATCGTTGCTTACGGTATCACCGCAAGAATAGCAAAGACCGCAGTTAAAGCGGCAAGAGAAAAGGGCATAAAAGCAGGTCTTTTCCGTCCCATCACTCTTTGGCCCTATCCTAAGAAGGAGCTTGCGGCTCTTTCCGAAAAGGTAGAGAAGTTCTTGGTTGTTGAAATGAATATGGGACAGATGGTGGACGACGTTAAGGTTGCTACCAACTGTCGTAAGCCCGTTGAGTTCTTTGGCAGAACCGGCGGTGTTATCCCCACGCCTGCAGAAATTTTGGCAAAGATCGAAGAAATGAACGGAGGTGCTAACTAATGGTTGTATTCGATAAGCCCAAGGCTTTAACAGACGTTCCTTTCCACTATTGTCCCGGCTGTACTCACGGTATAGTACACCGCCTTGTGGCAGAGGTTATTGACGAGATGGGCATAGAAGGTGAAACGGTAGGTATAGCTTCCGTTGGTTGCTCCGTTTTCTCTTATAACTATTTTTCCTGCGATATGATACAGGCTCCTCACGGCAGAGCACCCGCCGTTGCAACCGGCGTTAAAAGAAGCCACCCCGATAATTTCGTGTTTACCTATCAGGGCGACGGCGACCTTGCCGCTATCGGTACTGCCGAAACGGTACACGTAGGCGCAAGAGGCGAAAACATAACCGTTATCTTTATAAACAACTGTATCTACGGTATGACCGGCGGTCAGATGGCACCTACCACCCTTTTGGGTCAGGTAACAACCACCTCTCCATACGGCAGACAGAAGGAGATCCAAGGCAACCCCATAAGAGTTTGCGAAATGGTTTCCACCCTTGACGGTACCGCTTATGCAGAGCGCGTGGCAGTTGACTGCGTTAAGAACGTACGCGCCGCAAAGAAGGCTATCCGCAAGGCGTTTGAGGTGCAGAAGAACAAGCAGGGCTTCAGCCTTGTAGAAGTGCTCTCCACCTGTCCCACCAACTGGGGCCTTTCCCCCGAAAAGGCTATCGATTGGCTTCGCGATAATATGATGAAGCATTATCCTCTCGGCGTTTATAAGGACATCACGAAGGAGGAAGATAAATAATGAGCAATATTTTACTTGCAGGCTTCGGCGGTCAGGGTATACTTTTTGCAGGTAAGCAGATAGTTCTTGCCGGTATGAATCAGGGTAAATACGTAAGCTGGCTTCCTTCTTACGGTCCCGAAATGCGCGGCGGTACGTGTAATTGCAGCGTTATCGTTGAGGATGAACCTATAGGCAGCCCGCTCGTAACCGCTCCCGACGTACTCCTTGCTTTTAACACTCCCTCTTTTGATAAGTTCGAAAGCACCGTTGTAAAGGGCGGTATGCTCTTTACCGACAGTTCCCTCGTTAATAAAAAGGGCGAGCGTGACGATATAAACTATTACTATATTCCCGCAACCGAGTTAGCTAACGAAAACGGAATTACGGGCATGGCGAACGTTATCATGCTTGGCTATATCGTTAAAAAGACCGGTTTGTACACCAAGGAATATTTTATGGAATCTCTTACCTCAGGCATACCCGCCTCTAAGGCGCATTTGGCAGAGGTAAATAAAAAAGCCTTGGAAATAGGCTTTGGCTATGAAGGCTGATAAGCCTTTCGTAAGTGCCGTAATTGTGGGTGCCGGCAACGGCACCCGCATGGGCGGAAAGAATAAGGCACTTATAAAAATCGGTGAAAAGACCGCCTTCCGCTTAGTGCTTGAGGCTTTTGAAAAATCAAGCACCGTAGACGAGCTGGTGGTGGTATGCCGTGACGCGGAGGAAATGAAGACCCAGTCGGAGGGCATCACCAAGCGTATAAGCTACGTCAAGGGCGGTAAGACCCGTGCAGAGTCGGTGTCCAACGGCATAAAGGCTTGCAAGCGCGGCAGTGAGTTCTACTGTATCCACGATTGTGCCCGTCCCCTTGTAACCGCCCAAATAATAGATTCCGTTGTAAGTGCCGCCTTTAAAAAAGGTGCGGCAACTGCTTGTGCTCCCGTTAACGACACCGTAAAGTACGTGGATAGGGAAAGCGGTACCGTTTACACTCCCGACAGAAGCCGTCTTATCGCGGTACAAACCCCCCAGGTTTTTGAATCCAAGCTGTATCTTATATCGGCGGCGATGGCTAAAAAGGACGGTGTTTCCGCAACTGACGATACCACCTTGGCAGAGCACGCGGGCTTAGCGGTTGAATACGTAGAATCGGCAACACCCAATTTTAAGCTGACACGGACGGAAGACGTGTATCTGGCACGTCTTATAGCTAAGCTTTCGGAAAAGGAAGGGCAGTAATGAGAATAGGTCACGGATACGACGTACACGCCTTTGCCGAGGGCAGAAGATTAATTCTCGGCGGTGTGGATATTCCGCACGTTAAGGGGCTTATGGGGCACTCCGATGCGGACGTGCTTACCCATGCCGTATGCGACAGTCTTTTGGGCGCGTTAGCGATGGGAGATATAGGCAAGCATTTCCCCGATACGGACAGTAGCTTTAAGAACGTAAACAGCCTTTTGCTTTTAGAAAAGGTAAAAGCGCTTTTGTCAGCCGAGGGATATGGAATAGTTAACGTAGACTCCACCTTGATAGCGCAAAAGCCTAAGCTTGCCCCTTATATTGACGAAATGAGAAAAAACCTTGCAAACGCTATGGACATACCCGTAACCGACGTAAGCGTAAAGGCTACTACGGAGGAGCGCTTGGGCTTTACCGGCAGAGAAGAAGGTATATCCGCCCACGCAGTATGCCTTATAGAAAAAATATCCAAATAACAAAAGGAAAATACATGGTAATAAAAGATTACAATTTGAGGGAAGGCGTAGACCTTACGGTGTTATCCACCGAGAAATTCAAATCCAATCTTATGATAGTAGAACTGCGCTGTCCCTTGAGAAAAGAAACGGCAACCCACTATTCACTTATAACAAACGTATTAAGCCGTTGTTGCCGTAAGTACCCTACGTTAAGAGAATTTAACGTTGCCTTGGAGGAGCTGTACGCCGCAGACCTTGACGCCTACGTTTCCAAATCGGGCGAAGTGCAAAAGGTATGCTTTAAGCTGTCTTGTATTGAAAACAGCTACACCTATGACGGTGCAGACGTTTTGGCGGGCGGTATGCGACTTTTGGGCGAGATGATATTTAACCCCCTCCTTGAGGACGGGGCTTTTTCTGCTTCCGTTATGGAATCGGAGAAGAAGAACTTAAAGGAAGAAATTGAAGCTTTAAAAGACGATAAAGCACGTCTTGCTCTAAGCCGTTGCATTAAGAATATGTGCGCTGACGAGGCGTTTTCCGTCACTACCGCAGGCGATACGGAAATACTGCAGAGCATAAGCGCTTCGGAGCTTAAGACAAGCTATGACGAGCTTTTGAAAAGCTATCCCGTAAGCATATATTTTATGGGAAGAGAGGCTCCCGAAAAGGTTAAGGAATACTGTGATAGATATTTGCCCTTTGCCCCGAGAGAAAAGCGGTTGTTCAACACCGAGGTTAAAAAAGGCACGGGCGACGTTAAATACGTAACGGAGCCTACCGATGCTGTGCAAAGCCGTCTGTGTATGGGTTTTCGTACCGGAAGAAGCATAAAAGACGATGACTACGTTGCCCTTCTTTTAGCTTGTGACGTGTTAGGCTCACCGTCGGGAAAATTGTTTATGAACGTCAGAGAAAAGCTGGGTCTGTGCTATTATTGCAGTCCCATGCTTGACGGAGTAAAGGGTCTGCTTATAGTTTCTGCAGGTATTTTTGCAGAAAACAGAAAAAAAGCAGAGGAAGCTATCCTGCAACAGATAGAGGCTCTTAAAAAAGGAGATATAACCGAGCGTGAGCTGAAAAGCGCAAAAGCGGTAGCCGAAAGCGCTTATAAGGAGATATACGACAGCGCAAGCTCTATAATAAATTGGTATTCTGCCCGCCGCGGTTTAGGTCTTGATATAAGTCCCGAAGAAATGGCGGCTCGTATTAAAAACACCACCGTGGAAGATATAGCAAGAGTGGCAAGGGATATAGTGCCCGATACGTTTTATATGCTTGAGGGAGGTGCGGCGGAATGTTAAAGCTATGCGAAAACACTTCGTTGGGCGAAAAGTATTATAAGGCGACGGTCAAGGGGATGGATATATACGTTATCCCCAAGGAGCTGTCAACGGTGTACGCCACCATCGCGGTAAACTTCGGTGCCTCCGATACGGATTTCGTACTGGACGGCAAGGAGATAAGCTTGCCATCAGGTACCGCCCACTATTTAGAGCATAAAATGTTTGACAGTCCCGACGGTACCGATGCTTTTGAGAAGTTTTCGGTTCTCGGCGCAAACGTCAACGCCTATACGGGTGCGGACAAGACCTGTTATCTGTTCTCCTGCGCCGATGGGTTTGAACAGTGCTTAAGGCTTCTTTTCGACGTGGTTACAAAGCCTTGCTTTACCGACGAGTCCGTGGAGAAGGAGCGTCCTATAATAACTCAAGAAATCCGTATGTACATGGATGACCCCTATTGGAAAATGCACTTTGGCTTGCTTGGTGCCCTTTATCATAACGACCCCATCAAAAATGACCCCGCGGGCACGGAGGAAACCATTGCCAACATAACCCCCAAACTTTTATACGATTGCCACCGCAGTTTTTATAATCCTCGGAATATGGCACTTTGCGTTTGCGGTAACGTGAATGCGGAAGAAGTTGTAAAAATAGCAGAGGAATGCATCCCCGACTATGAAGAAGTTAGCTTGCGAAGAATACGTCCCTACGAACCCGCGGAGGTTTGCTGCCATAAACGGGAGTTCTCCTTGGACGTATCCGCGCCCCTTTTTGCGGTAGGTATAAAATGCACACCGCCCGAAAACGGGGAAGAGCTTATGAGGGCAGAAGCAGAGAACGAGATAATAGTTCAGGCAATATTCGGTAAAAGCGGCAGTTTTTACAACAAATATTACGAGGAAGGCATTTTAGGCGACCGCTTTTCCTCAGGTTACAGTAACGAAGCGGGCACGGCACTGGTAATGATCTACGGCTCATGTGACGAGCCTGAACGGGCATACGAGCTTATAAAGCAGGAGCTGGATAACAGAAAAGACAGCTTCTGCACCAAGGAGGAATTTGAGCGTGCCAAAAAGGTTTGCTACTCCTCTGCACTTGACACTTACAACAGCACTGAGGATATAGCAAGTGCTTTTGTTAGCTACGTGTTCCGTAACGGAGATTTTTTAAGATATACCGATTATCTGCGTAACGCGGATTACGATTCGGTAAAGGCAAGGTTTAAGGCGGATTACAGCAGTGAACGCAGTGCGTTTTCCGTTATTTATGCTAAGGAGGATTCCAATGTCTGACGGTGCTTTTATATCCTTCCCTAATTTGGGGATAGAAAAATTCAAGGTAGATTCCGTAGCCTTTACTCTTTTCGGCTTGGAGGTTCGCTGGTACGCCATTATTATTTGTGCCGGCATTATCTCTGCCTTTATCTATTTTCTGCAAAGAGGCAAAAAGAACGAAAGAATCAAAGAAGACGACCTTCTTAACGCTACCTTGTTTGCGGTACCCTTAGGCGTTATAGGAGCAAGGTTTTTGTACGTTATCACGAACCTTGACAACTACGACGGCTTTTTGGAGATGATAAACATCCGCGAGGGTGGTCTTGCCATTTACGGCGCCATAATATTCGGCGGAGCGACCTTGCTCGTGTACGCACTTATAAAGCGCCATAACCCCTTAAAGTATTTTGATGCCATATGCCCCGGTGTTATGATAGCGCAAGCCATTGGCAGATGGGGTAATTTTATGAACGGTGAAGCCTTTGGAGAGGGCTACGGCGCGGAAGGCTTTTTGCTTAGAATGGACGTACAGCGGTTCAAGTATGAAAACAATTTACCGTCTACCGACGGATACGGCATTCATATCACACATCCCACCTTCCTCTACGAAAGCCTTTGGAACGTAATCGGATTCGTTATAGCAAACCTTCTTTACAAAAACAAGAAGTTTGACGGCAGAATCTTTACCTTTTACGTGGCTTGGTACGGCTTCGGCAGAGCGTGGATTGAGTTTTTAAGAAGTGACAGCCTTCTTGTGGGCGGTCAAAAATTAATGGTGTGGTTGGGCTTTATTACCTGTGCCGCCGCCATAGGCGCGCATATCTACCTGTACCGCAGGAGCAACAAAGAACTGAGCGAGTTCACCGCAATGAAAAAAGAGGAGATAAAAGATGACAATACTTGACGGAAAGGCGTTAGCCGCAAAAATAAAAGAAGAAACCGCAAAAACCACGGCAGCTTTAGCCGCTGAGGGCAAAAGACAGCCTTGTTTGGCGGTTATATTGGTGGGCGAGGATCCTGCTTCTCAAATTTACGTTCGCAACAAGCATAACGACTGTGTTACCACGGGTATAAAGAGTCTTATGCATACCTTGCCCAAGGATATTACGGAGGACGAACTGCTTTCCCTTATAGACAAGCTTAATGCTGACGATACGGTGGACGGTATATTGGTTCAGCTTCCTCTGCCCAAGCACCTTAACGAAGAAAAGGTGACCGAGCGTATTTCCGTAAACAAGGACGTAGATGCGTTCAGCGCGGCAAACGTAGGTCTTATAACCCTTGGCAAAGCAGGCTTTAAGCCTTGCACTCCTGCGGGTATCATGCGCTTGCTGGAAGAATACGGAATCGACATCAAAGGCAAGGAATGTGTTGTGGTTGGCAGAAGTAATATAGTGGGCAAGCCCATGGCTCTGCTTCTTTTGGCGGCGGGCGGTACCGTTACCGTGTGCCATACCAAAACCGCTGACCTCAGCTTCCATACGAAGCGTGCCGATATACTTATCGCCGCCGCAGGCAAGGCGGATCTGATAAGAGGGGATATGATAAAGGAAGGAGCGGTTATTGTGGACGTAGGCATGAACCGTAAGGACGGCAAGCTTTGCGGCGACGTGAATTTTGAGGAATGCGTTCCCAAGGCTTCTTACATAACTCCCGTTCCCGGCGGCGTAGGCCCCATGACCAGAGCGATGCTTCTGGAAAATACGCTTACCGCTTATAAATTTTCAAAATAAAATATTAATGCTTTAGTTTGATGTATGGTATTTTTGCTTAATGCGGTTTAGATGTATTTTGAGCTTTTTTGGTAAATATGGAGAATAGAGAGCAAGGCATAGTTTTTCGGTTGACAGATCTTGCAAATTACTCTATAATTAAATGTAACTGAATCTGTATTTTTTTTTAATGGAGGTTTTATGATGAAAGCAAACAAATCCCTTTTCAGAAGAATGCTCAGCGTGCTTCTCGTAGTATGCACACTTTGCTGTTTTGCTGTCAATTATTCTGCTTCGGTTGCTGCCGACACGGGTTGGACTATAGTTATGCAGAATTTAGCTAAGTGGGATAACTACGTGTACGGCACGGGTACGCTTCGCGCAACCGGCTGCGGTAACTTTGCGCTTGTAAACGCAGTAGGTTATCTTACCGGCAGAGATATGGACGTTACCAAGGTTGCACAGTGGGCGTACGACATCGGCGGTTATAACGATACCGGCGCTAACGGCACCAACAGACACGAGGTTTATCCTTACGTTAATGACAGATGGGGCGATGAATACGGCTTCTATTTGGACTATAACGGAGGTGCAGGTTGGTGGTCCAACGTTAACAACAGCACTCTTAAAAATCACTTGGCAAACGGCGGTGCCGCAGTAGCACACGTTCCCAACCACTTTATAGCTCTCGTTGGTTACGATTACAGCACCGATAAGTTCCACGTTCTGGATAGCTATCCTACCACAAGCAGAGGTACTTCCCCCGGTGACGTTTGGCGTACGACCAGCCAGCTTACAGGCTCCGTTTACGCTATGACCATTGACTGGTGGTGTCTCATTTCCGCAGACAACAGCAAGGTAAGCGCTCCCACTATCAGCGCTGCAAACACTTTGGCATATAATACTACATACCCCGTAAGCTGGGGCGCTGTTACCAACGCTACTTCTTACACTTATAAAGCAGAAGTATATCAGGGCGAGGTAGGTGCTACCTCCGCTACTACGGTAGCAAGCGGCACCGTTACCGGCACTTCCGTTACTATTCCCGCACAAACAAGCGGTAAGTATATGAAGGTTACCGTTACCGCAGTAGGAGCTGAGAACTCGGCTTCCGCTTCCGTTACCGCTATGATGGGTCCTTGGGTTTCTTATCCCACTAAGTATGAGTATATTCCCGTTGCTGACGTAAACGGCTCTGCCGGTGTAAGTAACAGTACCGTTTGGACATCCTCCAAGGGTACCAACTTCGGTATGACTTGGTGGCGCGCATTCATGTGCTCTCCTAACGCAGACGGCACCTATACCGTAAATACTATTTACGAAAACGGCGTAGAAAAGAATGTTGCCATAACCGGCAATAATGTTTTGTGGGCTATCCACAGCGGCTATACCAATTATGAACTGAGTACGAAGATAGTTGTAGGCGATAAGCTGACCTTCGTGGGCGTTTATATGGGCACCGCAACCGTAAGAGGAAGCGGCCACGTTCTCGTAAACGGCGGTATTCCTCTCCATCCCGAAGATCTTACCGTAAAGGATAACTCCGTTGCCCTTGACGGTGACTACTTGGTAGGTGTAGGCAACGGTGCTTCCGGTAGCGATATAATCTCCAAGTTCAACGAAGATTCCGAGTATATTAAGGTATACAACACTTCCGGCGCGGCTGTAACCAACGGTGTCGTAGGTACTGGCTATACCGTTAATTTGGTGGTTGATAACACCGCTATAAAGACCTTCACCATCATCATAAGCGGTGACCTTAACAGTGACGGTGCAACCACCACTTCCGACGTGCTCGTGGCTTCCAACGCAATCGACGGGTCTTCAACTCTCAGCGCCGCTTATATCAAAGCAGGTGACTATGACAAGGACGGTATTTTAACGACTACCGACTATATGACCCTTTGCGGCAAACTGTAAATACGGCATATAAAAAAGCGGCTCGACAGAGTCGCTTTTTTGACCTTTTAACATAAAAAAGTGATTTTTTTATTTAACCCCTTGTATATTTGATTCAAATGTGATATAATACAAATTATCACAAAGATAAGGATGATCGTTGTTGCGTTTTGCACAAAATCAATCTTGTTTTTTGTATAAAATCATCAAATTAAAGGGGATCGTGTTATGAAAAGATTAACGGCAATACTGCTTGTCATGGCTATGATGCTGACTCCCGCGTTTTTCGAGGGCGCAAGCACCAAGGCTTCCGCGGCAATCGTAAAGACTGAGATAGGTAACGTGTATTTTTCCAGAATAAACAACCTCTGGACGGATTCCAGTTCAAGCCCTGCAAATAACCAGTGTAATATTATTACTCCCGGTTATACTCTTGACGGCTTGTATTATGACAGACTTTATGCTGTTTATGACAGCTCTGCAGGCGGCTACGTAGTACAGAAAAAGGTTGCTACCCACCGCAGCTATTCTCAGTATATAGGCACCGGTGCAATAGGCATAGCTATCAGTAACCAGACTGCAGACAGCAATAAGGGTTCTGATTTTGCCCGCAAGAATTACGCCGTGTTCCAGCAGATCAGAGTGGGTGACGTTCTCACGCTTCACAACGTAGACCTTACCAATAAGACCATAAGTACCAGCGGTACATGGGGTTCTTCCTCCTATACCTCTAATTCTTACATAAGCGTTACCACAGTTCGTGATACCACTACTCCCAAAACTGCTTATTCCGATAAGACCATCGTTGCTTTGGGTGATAGCGTTACCGCAGGCGGCGGCTGGACCGAGGATATTTCTATCGAGTTTAACTGTAACGTTATTAACGTTGCAACTCCCGGTGACCGCACCAACGAAGGTCTTAACCGTTTCGATACCCTCGTTGCTCCTCATAACCCCGACATAGTTATTATTAAGTATGCACTTAACGACTGTATTCAATATACCGTAACAGCGTCTAACCTTACCACTTTTAAGAACAACCTTATGACTCTGTATAACAAGTGTACCGCTCTTGGCGCAACCGTTGTATTTATGACTACTAACGATTGCAGTCCCGGTCTTGACGGTTCCCGTTACTCTGCCGTTGGCGGTCTTGATTACTGGCTTTCATGTTATCAGCAGACCATAAGAGACGTTGCGGCTGCCACCAGCGGCTTCTGCATTGACGTTTATGCAGAGTGGGCAAAGATTACAGCAAACAACTACCTTATGGACAGCGTGCATCCCAACGCCAGCGGCTACAACATGGACCTTGGCGTTATCCTTCCTTACCTCCGCAATAATATGGAAGCCATCGCCGGCTCCACAGGTCCTTCCATCACCGTCCCCTCTTCTGTTGATTACGGCTCTTCCGTCAACGTAAAGTGGGATGCGGTAGAAGGCGCAACCTCCTATAAATACAGCGTTACCCGTCATATGGGTGAAAAAGACATAACCAATAAGAGCGTTGTATACAGTGGTACTACCTCTTCTACTTCCATTTCCGTTCCCGCTCAGACAGAAGGTAAATATTTAGATGTTACGGTTACCGCAGTAACGGCTGACGGCGAGGCAAGCTCTACCCAGACCGTTATGATAGGTTACCCTGCGGCATATCCCGATGATATAGAGTACATTCCTCTTGCAGAGATAAACGGCAGTGTACTTAACAGTACCTCTATGATATGGACTGCCTCTAAGGGATCTACCTTCTCTGCAGTGTATTGGGCTGCAATGGTATGTACCCCTAACAAGGACGGTACCTACACCGTAAGCGAAAAGTATGAAAACGGCGCATCCAAGTCCGTAACCGTAAGCGGCAACAACATACTTTACGCAGTACACGGCAGTTACACCAACGCAAGCTACGCCAATAAGGTAAAGGTTGGCGACACCATCGAGTTCTGCGGCCTCTACCTCACCTCTAACAATACTCTCAGTGCCAAGGCTTACGTTAAGTTCAACGGCGGCATTCCTCTCCATCCCGACGACCTTACCGTAAAGGATACCTCCGTTGCTCTTGAAGACGACTATTTGGTAGGTGTAGGTAACGGCGTTTCCGGTAGTGATATAATCTCCAAGTTTAACGAGGATTCTCAGTATATTAAGGTTTACAACCCTTCCGGCGCGGAAGTAACAAACGGTGTCGTGGGTACTGGTTATACCGTTAATTTGGTAGTTGACAACACCGCTATCAAGACCATCACCATCATTATAAGCGGTGACCTTAACAGCGACGGTGCGACCACCACTTCCGACGTGCTCGTGGCTTCCGGCTCCATTGACGGTTCTTCAAGACTTAGCGACGCTTATATCAAAGCAGGTGACTATGATAAGGATGGTATTTTAACAACTACCGACTATATGACCCTTTGCGGCAAACTGTAAAGAATAGATGCGTTTTGTGAAAAGTGGCTCAAAAGAGCCACTTTTTTGCTGTTTCAGGAAAAAGCATTGTAAAGCTTTAACACGCAAAAGTTTTTTCTTTACCCCCCCTTGCATATTTGATTTGAATGTGATATAATACAAAATGTTACAAGGGTGATAACGATTATTGTGGCAATTTGCACAAAATTGATTTTACTTTTTGTGAAAAATCATCAAAGAAAAGGGGATCGTGTTATGAAACGATTAACGGCAATACTGCTTATCATGGCTATTATGCTGACTCCTGCGTTTTTCGAGGGCGCAAGCACTAAAGCTTCTGCGGCAATCGTAAAAACCGAGATAGGCAACGTGTACTTTTCCAGAATAAACAACCTCTGGACGGATACCACCGCAACCCCTGCACACAACCAGTGTAATATTATTACCCCCGGCAACACCCTTAACGGCGTGTATTTTGACAGACTTTATGCTGTTTATGACAGCTCTGCAGGCGGCTACGTAGTACAGAAAAAGGTTGCTACTCACCGCAGCTATTCTCAGTACATAGGCGAAAACGCAATAGGTATCGCCCTCAGTAACCAGACTGCAGACGGCAACAAGGGTTCTGATTTCGCCCGTAAGAACTTTTCCGTATTCCAGTATATCAGAGTGGGTGACGTCCTTACGCTTCACAACGTAGACCTTACCAACAAGACCATAAGCACCAGCGGTACTTGGGGCACCACCTCCTTTACCTCCAACTCCTACGTAAGCGTTACCACCGTTCGTGATACCTCAGCTCCCAGAACCGCTTATTCCGATAAGACTATCGTTGCTCTCGGTGACAGTGATACCGCAGGCGGCGGCTGGACCGATGAAGTATCCATCGAGTTTAACTGTAAAGTTGTCAACGCGGGTACCCCCGGTGACCGTACCGATGAGGCTCTTCAGCGTTTCGATACCCTCGTTGCTCCTCATAACCCCGATATAGTTTTCATTAAGTTCGCACTTAACGATGCTATTCAGTACACGGTTACCTCCAACACCTTGCCAAACTTCAAGAACAACCTCAGGAAGCTTTACAATAAGTGTACCGCTATCGGTGCAACCGCGGTATTCTTTACCACCTGCGAATGCAGTGACGGTCTTGATTCCTCCCGTTACGATGCCTTCGGCGGACTTGATGCGTACCTGAAGACCTTCCAGCAGGGTATAAGAGACGTTGCCGCCGAGACAAGCGGCTTCTGTATAGACCTTGATGCCGCATGGCAGAAGGTTGCCGATCACGTTGACGACTACCTTATGGATAGCGTACATCCTAACGATGCCGGCTACGATATGGAGCTTGGCGTTATACTTCCTTACCTCCGCGACAATATGGAAGCTATCGCAGGCTCCGTAGGTCCTGCAACTCCTTCTATCTCTGCTCCCACCTCTGCTGATTACGGCTCTTCCATCAGTATAAATTGGGGCGCAGTAGACGGCGCGACCTCCTATAAATATCAGGTTACCCGTCATATGGGTGAAAAGAATATAACCGATAAGAGCGTTATACTCAGCGGCACCACCACCGCAACCTCCATTTCCATTCCCGCTCAGACAGAGGGTAAGTATTTAGACGTTACGGTTACCGCAGTAACTGCCGAAGGCGAGGGTAGCTCTACCAAGACCGTTATGATAGGCTATCCCGCGGCATATCCCACAGGTACTAAGTATATTTCTTTGGCGGAGATAAACGGTAGCGATATCAAGAGCAACTCTACGGTATGGACCTCTTCTATGGGCGAAAAGTTCACTGCCATATATTGGGTTGCGCTGTTATGCACTCCTAACAAAGACGGTACGTACACCGTAAGCGAAAAGTATGAGAACGGCACCAGCAAGTCCATAGCAATAACCGGAGACAATCTTCTTTACGCGGTGTTCGACAGTTATGCAAATTCAAGCTACGCGGCTAACGCAAAGGTTGGCGACATCGTGGAGTTCTGCGGTCTTTACCTCTCCGCGGGCAATGTCCTCAGTCCCAAGGCGTACGTTAGGTTCAATGCGGGTCAACCCAAAGACCTTACCGTTAAGGATGCCTCCGTTGCTCTTGAAGACGATTATTTGGTAGGTGTGGGAAGCGGTGCTTCCGGCAACGATATAATCTCCAAGTTCAACGAGGATTCCCAGTACATTAAGGTATATAACACTTCCGGCGCGGCTGTAACAAGCGGTGTCGTAGGCACAGGCTATACCGTTAATTTGGTAGTTGACAACGTAACCGTTAAGACCGTCACCATTATTATAAGAGGCGACCTTAACAGTGACGGTGCAACCACTACTTCCGACGTGCTTGTGGCTTCCTGCTCAATAGACGGTTCTACAACTCTCAGCGACGCTTATATCAAGGCTGGCGACTACGACAAGGACGGTATTTTGACAACTACCGACTATATGACTCTTTGCGGAAAAATTTAAAATACAGCTTATAAAAAAGTGGCTCGGCAGAGCCACTTTTTTTGCCTTTTTTAGGAAAAAACTATTGCAATATTTATCGGATTGTGATAATCTACCATTGAGGGAAAATGTTTGCATTTTCTCACTAGAAACAGTAAATTATTTTGAAAGGAATGATACAAAATGGGATATATAACATATCCGGTAGAACATCTTGACAAATTCTGTATGGAGGCATTCTGCAAGTTTGGTTTTTCCGAAGACGAAAGCAGAATAATTTCCGACGTGCTTATGCTTTCCGACCTTTACGGTATTGAAAGCCACGGTATGCAGCGCCTTGTAAGATACCACAAGGGTATCGAAAAGGGCACCATTAAGGTTGACGCAAAGCACGAGGTAGTGTTTGACACTCCCATCTCCGCAGTAATTGATGCACACGACGGCATGGGTCAGCTTGTAGGTCACGCGGCTATGGAGCTTGCTATCGAAAAAGCTAAGACCGCAGGTGTTGGTATCGTTTCCGTTAAAAACTCCAACCACTACGGTATTGCAGGTTACTATGCAAAAATGGCTTGCGATGCAGGTCTTGTAGGCTTCTCCTGCACCAACTCCGAGGCTATAATGGTTCCTACCTTCGGTAAGCTGGCTATGATAGGCTCTAACCCTATCGCTATGTCCGCTCCCGCTGAACCGTATCCTTTCTTCTTCGACGCTTCCACCACCGTTGTTACACGCGGTAAGTTGGAAATGTATAACAAGATGGAAAAACCCCTTCCCGACGGTTGGGCACTTGATAAAGACGGTCATCCCTCCAACGACGCGGCAGATGTTCTTAAGAACATCGTTGCAAAGAACGGCGGCGGTATAATGCCTCTCGGCGGTTCTACCGAGCAGTTAGGCAGCCACAAGGGCTACGGCTGGGGTATGGTATGTGAGTTCTTTGCATCCATCCTTTCTCAGGGTGTTACCTCCAACTATTGTATGAAGAACGGCAAGAGTGGTATCTGCCACGGCTTTATGGCTATTAACCCTGCTTTCTTCGGTAACGCTGACGATATTAAGGCTCACTTCTCCAAGTACCTTCAGGACCTTCGTGAGAGTCCCAAGGCAGACGGTCAGGAAAAGATTTATACCCACGGCGAGAAGGAAATTGCCGCAATGGCTGACAGAAAAGCAAACGGCGTAAAGGTTAATGAAAACACCGTAAGAGAGATGATAGATATGGCTAACTATCTCGGTATGGACGTTAAGGCATACTTTGGTGATTTCGATGCGGGCAACAGCAATATGTTCTCCGGTAATTATTAAAAAATAAAATTGTAGGAGCTTTATGATGACTAACGCAGAAAAAAGTTTAGCACTCCATTATGAGAAAAAAGGTAAGATAGAGGTTATCACCACCGTTCCTTGTAAGACCAAGGAAGATTTGGCACTTGCATATACTCCCGGCGTTGCAACCCCTTGTCTTGAGATACAGAAGGACGTTAACAAGTCCTACGAGCTTACCAGAAGATGGAATATGTGTCTGGTTGTTACCGACGGTACCGCAGTTCTCGGCCTTGGCGATATAGGCCCCGAAGCAGGTATGCCCGTTATGGAAGGCAAATGCGCCCTCTTTAAGGCTTTCGGTGACGTTGATGCTTTCCCTCTTTGCATTAAGAGCAAGGAAGTTGACGATATAGTTAAAACAATTCAGCTTATCTCCGGCAGCTTCGGCGGTGTAAACCTTGAGGATATCTCTGCACCCCGTTGCTTTGAGATAGAAAAGAAGCTTAAAGAATGCTGTGATATTCCCATATTCCACGATGACCAGCACGGTACAGCGGTTGTTACTCTCTCCGGTCTTGTTAACGCACTCAAGGTTGTTGGCAAGAAGAGAGAAGAGGTTCAGATAGTTATCAACGGCGCAGGCGCCGCAGCTATCTCCATCTGCCGTCTGCTTCTCACCGCCGGTTGCAAGAATATTATCCTCTGTGACCGTAACGGTGCTATCTATGCAGGCAGAGAAAAGGGTATGAACCCCATCAAGGACGAAATGGCACTTGTTACCAACCTTGAAAAGAAGGCAGGCAGCTTGGCAGACGTACTCGTTGGCGCAGACGTATTTATAGGCGTTTCCGCTCCCAACATGGTTACTACCGATATGGTTAAGACCATGGCTAAGGATGCCATCGTATTTGCGTGCGCTAACCCCACGCCTGAGATCCTTCCCGATGATGCACTTGCAGGCGGCGCAAAGGTTGTTGCTACCGGCAGAAGTGATTTCCCCAATCAGATAAACAACGTTCTTGCATTCCCCGGCATATTCAGAGGTGCTTTTGACGTTCGCGCTTCCGATATTAACGACGAGATGAAGCTTGCCGCCGCAGAAGCTATTGCAAGTCTTATCACCGACGAAGAGCTTAATCCCGAATATATTATGCCCGCCGCTTATGATGAAAGAGTTGGTAAGTCTGTAGCTGCAGCAGTTGCAGAAGCCGCACGCAAGACAGGCGTTGCAAGAATTTAACCTATGGCAATATTTAATCTACCTTATTTTAAAGAACGTTTAAGTCTTGAAGTAGCCGACGAGCGTTTGGCAGGTGTTCTTGTCAGCCGTTCTGAGGACTATAAGCCTACGAAATCTCAGACAGAGCTTGTGGAGGAGGCTTTGGCTAACCCCATAGGAGCTGAGAGACTTTCGGAAAAAGTAAAAGGCAAGAAGCATATTGTTATCATCTCAAGTGACCATACCCGCCCCGTACCCAGCGCGGTTACGATGCCCGTTATATTGAAGGAAATACGTTCCACTAATAAGGATTGCAGAATAACTATCCTTATTGCAACGGGTATGCACAGACCCACCACCCATGAAGAGCTGGTGGCAAAATACGGCGCGGAGATAGTTGCCAACGAGGAGATAGTTATCCACGATGCCTATAAGGATGAGGATATGTGCTTTAAGGGCACCCTTCCTTCCGGCGGCGAGCTTTGGATAAACAAGCTTGCTGACCAGGCGGATCTGCTTATCTCCGAAGGCTTTATAGAGCCTCACTTCTTCGCAGGCTTTTCCGGAGGCAGAAAGTCGGTCCTTCCCGGTATCGCCTCCAAAAAGACGGTGCTTTGGAACCATAACGCACTGTTTATAGCAAACAAGCACGCACGTGCAGGCAGTCTTGCGGAAAACCCCGTACACAAGGATATGCTGTTCGCGGCTCAGGCTGCAGGCCTTTCCTTTATACTCAACGTGGTTATTAACAGCGAGAAAGAGGTTATCGCCGCTTTTGCGGGCGATTTGAGCCAAGCCCACGCTAAGGGATGCGAATTCGTAGCATCCTTGGCACAGGTTGACGCTATCCCCGCAGATATAGTGGTTACCACCAACGGCGGGTATCCTCTCGACCAGAACATATACCAGACCGTTAAGGGTATGACCGCGGGCGAAGCTTGCGTTAAGGAGGGCGGCGTCGTTATAATCGCTTCCTCTTGTGTGGACGGTCACGGCGGCGAGTTCTTCTATAAGCTGTTGGCAGATAAGGCTTCTGCAAAGGAAGCTTACGATTCCATTAACGGTGTGCACCCTTCTAAGACGGAGTTTGACCAGTGGGAAGCGCAAATACTTGCGCGCATACTCACAAAATGCACCGTTATTTTGGTGAGCAAGCATTGCGACCCTCAAATGATAAAGGATATGCATATAGACCACGCCTTTACTCTTGAGGAGGCAATGGAAAAAGCCGAGGCTATTATGGGCAAAGACAGTAAGATTACTGTTATCCCCGACGGCATTGCCGTAATAGTTAAATAGTGATGAATTTAAAAAAGCTGTTGCGAAATTTCGCAGCAGCTTTTTTGTCGGGATTGTTTTGCGTAGCCGCTTAGTGTATCTAAGTGGCTTAAGCAGATATTTGTTTATTGTAAACGATTTGAAGCGGAAACAAGCGTACCATTATCAAAAAGGTTTAAGTGTGTGCCATCTAAAGTGTAGATCATTGCATTGTTTGTCAATTTGTTATTAAATGAATTTGTTATATATCTTAGTTAAAAACAGTAATATAAACCTATTGTTAATAAGCTAAAAAACAGAGCGACGCAACTGGAAATGCTTGTAGCTGTTAGGTCGTTTTGACGCAAGGAATGCATTGCCGCGCATGAACCGAATAAGGTAGGAGCCAACATACAGAGGTACAGAAATGTACTTATGGGTGAACCGAGAACGGTAAAAATATCGGCATCCCAACTTGTAGTGTAAGTCATCCCCGGCAGAACATAGCAAGTTAGTATTATATAACGCATTATTGCTGCCTGAGCAATTGAGGCTAATACCATAAATAATCTTTCGCTTTTAGGAAATCTTTTGAGGGTTACTGCTTTGTATATTGTGTAAACAACCTCAACAATGCTGAATGCGATGAAAGCGAACATAATTATTTCAGTGTTGTCTGCGATAAATTCGCTTACAATTCTGCCAAAAGCCCATCCAGAAGCAAGTAGTATTACTATAAATGAGCCCGTAACAAAGAATATCATAATCAATCCCCTGAAAATTCTAATTTGGAATTATTTATATTATAATTCCAAAACGGAATTTTGTCAAGCCTCATATTGCATATAATATAAAAAAGTGCTGAATGGGGCGTTGTTATGAAAATAAGGAAGAAAAGCTACGGAGATTACAATATAATAGGTAGTAATGTGGAAAGCTTGCGCAAACAGCAGGGGATAAAGCAAAAGGATTTTATAGCAAAGCTTCAGTCTATGGGCTTGGATATTAATCCCACCAGCTATTCTAAATTAGAAGGACAACTAAGAACGGCTACTGACAAAGAGGTTCTGGTTATAGCTAAAGCCTTAGGAGTAAGCACTGATTTCCTCTTTCAAAACTATCAATAAAAAAGCTGAACGGTTAATCCGCTCAGCTTTTTTGCTTTTTGGTAATTCAATTAAAACACGGTTTTGGTAAACTCGGTAAGGCTTGCTAACTTTTCATCAACAGCCGCTTCCGTTTCGGCTTTTGCCAAGATATATACCTTAATTTTAGGCTCCGTGCCGGAAGGTCTGATTATATAACGGCTTCCGTCTGCCAACTCGTAAAACAGCATATCCGCTGTGGGAAGTCCCGTATCGCATTCACCGCCGTCCTTAAGGGAGACTATTTTACCGCTCTTATAGTCACGGGCGCGTTCAACTGCAATACCGCCGATCTCCTTAAATCCCGTACTGCGTAGCTCTGCCATCTTTTCACGCATGGTCTTCATGGGGTCAATACCCGTTACTACGTTGCTTATGCCCGCTTCTTTGTAGTAGCCGTACTTCTCGTACACTTCGGTCAATGCTTCGTAAAGTGTCTTGCCGTTCTTCTTGTAGTACGCCGCCATCTCAGCGATAAGCAGTGATGCCGCAACGGCATCCTTATCTCTTGCATAGGTGCCGGGCAGATAACCGTAGCTTTCTTCATAGCCGAACAAGAAGCCGTAACTGCCGTCTTGTTCGAACTGCTTGATCTTCTCACCTATATACTTAAAGCCCGTAAGCACGTTCATCATGGTAACGCCGTTGGCATCGCAAGCCGCCTGACCAAGCTCGCTGCTAACAACGCTCTTTATAACGCAGGGATTGTTGGGCATGGTGCCTTGTTCTCTTCTGCCTCTGATGATGTACTCAATAAGCAAAGCACCCACTTGGTTGCCGGAGAAAGGAACGAACTGCCCCTTGTCATCCTTAACAACGATGCCTACACGGTCGCTGTCCGGGTCGGTTGCAAGGATAAGCTCACAATCGATGTTCTCAGTCTTCGCCATGTCCATACCGGGAACAAAGCAAGCCTTGCTTTCGGGGTTGGGTGACTTAACGGTGGGGAAACGTCCGTCGGGTACAGCCTGAGAGGGCACAAGTCTTAGATTGGTAACACCCGCACGCTTCAAAACTTCGGGAACCAGCTTGTAGCCCGCGCCGTGTAAAGGAGTGTAGATGATATTAAGACTGTCACCGTAATCGCGTAACGCCTGCGGGCAAACGCCGCATTTAAGAACGCACTTGATATACGCTTCGTCAACTTCGCTTCCTATTATATTAATAATACCCTTTTCAACACCCTCGTCGAAGGGGAGCTTTTTAACGTCATCAAAAATATCCAGCTCAGCCACCGTGGCGGAAACCACAGCCGCATGGTCGGGAGGAAGCTGGGCGCCGTCTTCCCAATACGCCTTGTAGCCGTTGTATTCCATCGCATTATGGGATGCGGTGATGTTTATACCCGCAATACACCCCAAATGCAAAATAGCAAAGGAAAGCTCAGGGGTAGGTCTAAGGCTTTCGAAATAGAAAACCTTAATGCCGCTTGCCGCCAAAACTTCGGCAGAAACCTTGGCAAACTCTACGGAGTTAATGCGAGAGTCGTAGGCGATAGCCACACCGCGCTCAGCACCGCCGTTATCAAGTATAAGTTTTGCCAGACCTGCTGTATTGTGTGCAACCGTGTAAACGTTCATTCTGCCGGTGCCTGCTGTCATAGTGCTTCTAAGACCCGCGGTACCAAACTCCATGGGTACGCCGAACCTTGCGGTTATCTCTTCTTCGTTTCCTGCAATACTGCGTAGCTCCTCCTTGGTTTCTTCGTCAACAACGGGGGAGGAAAGCCACTTATTATACATATCCATCATAGGAAAAACCAACCTTTCCTTATTATAATATAGAGATTATAACATAAATCGTGGAAAAAGCAAAGACTTTTTGCGGTAAAATTAGGTAAATAACAGACAATATGGGACAAAACTCCCTTGTTAACAAAATATTTACAATTCTTTTCTCTCTTTTGCATAAGTTTTTTATCGAAAAGTATTGCAATTTGCCCAAAGATATAGTAAAATAACAAGGCTTGAGTGCGATGAAGCGGGAAGTTGCTGCCGCCATGCAGGTAATTTCCGTGGAGTATGTCCGTCAATCGGGCGATAGGGAAAGCGTTTTTTAAGGGTGAGCGTTGGAACGCCCGAAAGCGTGTTAAGACCCTGCCACCAAGAACAATACTTTATTATTTATAGGAGGCACAAAACATGGCAAACAAGGAAAAAATCAGAATCCGTCTTAAGTCCTACGACCACACACTTATCGACAAGTGCGCAGAGAAGATAGTAGAGACCGCAAAGAGAAACGGCGCATCCGTTTCCGGCCCCATTCCTCTCCCCACCGATAAGGAAATCGTTACCATTCTCCGCGCTGTTCACAAGTATAAGGATAGCCGTGAGCAGTTCGAACGTAGAACTCACAAGCGTCTTATCGACATCATCAAGCCCTCTCAGAAGGCTGTTGAGGCTCTCATGAACATCGAGATGCCCGCTGGTGTTGATATAGAAATCAAGCTTTAAGGCTTAAGGCAGGCGCTAAAAGCGTCAACAAAATTATGACAATTACGCCTTCGGGTGTAAAATAACGGTCATGTTGCTGTCGGTTTGGCAGTAACCAATAGCCGTAAGGAGGAAAATTTAATGAAAAAAGGCATCATCGGCAAAAAGATTGGCATGACGCAGATCTTTGATGAAAAAGGCAACGTGATTCCCGTAACGGTAATCGCTGCCGGTCCGTGCGTGGTTGTGCAGAAGAAAACTACAGCCAAGGACGGTTACGAAGCAGTTCAGCTCGGTTTCTCTGAAATAGAGGACAGAAAGTTGAGCAAGCCCGCAAAGGGTCACTTCACCAAGGTTGGTGTAGCATTCAAGAGATATTTGAAGGAATTCAGACTTGAAGATTGCTCCGCACTTAACGTTGGCGATATCGTAAAGGCTGACACGTTCGAAGTTGGCGAAAGAGTTGATGTAACCGGTATGACAAAAGGTCGCGGTTTTGCAGGCGCTATCAAGAGATGGGGTCTTCACAGACTCAGAATGTCTCACGGTACAGGTCCCGTTCACCGCCAGGTAGGTTCTATGGGCGCTATCAGCGATCCCGGCAGAGTTATGAAGAACAAGAAGATGGCCGGTCAGTACGGTAACGAAAAGGTTACCACCCTTAATCTTGACATAGTTAAGATCGATAAGGAAAACAACTTGATAGCTATCAAGGGCGCTGTTCCCGGTTCCCGCGGCGGTATAGTATATATCCGCAATACAGTAAAATAAGGAGGAAAAGACATGCCTAACATTAACATTCTTAATATGCAAGGCGGCAACTGCGGTACTATGGAGCTTTCCGAGACCGTATTTGGTGCAGAGGTCAATGTCGCTGTGCTCCACTCTGTAGTAAGAGCATACCTCCTCAATCAGAGACAGGGCACACAGTCCACGTTGACAAGAAGTGAAGTTTCCGGCGGCGGTAAAAAGCCTTGGAGACAAAAGGGCACAGGTAGAGCAAGACAGGGTAGTACCCGTTCTCCTCAGTGGACCCACGGCGGTATCGCACTTGGTCCCAAGCCCAGACTTTATAAGATAAGCATAAACAAAAAAGTAAAGAAGATCGCTATCAGAAGCGCACTTTCCGCAAAGGTTGCAGCGGGTGAACTGATTGTCGTTGACAATATCGCACTTGACGCATACAAGACCAAAAAGGTTTGTGAGTTCCTTAAAGCGGTTGACGCAGAGGGTAAGGCTCTTATCGTTACCCCCGCTGCAGACGAAAAGGTTTATCGCTCTGCAGGTAATATCCCCGGCGTAAAGGCAAGCCCCGTAAACGCAATTAACGTTTACGATATACTTAACTGTAACAAGCTCGTTATAGCTAAGGATGCCGTTGCCAGGTTAGAGGAGGTTTATGCCTAATGAAAACTTGCTACGATATTATATTGAAGCCGGTTATAACCGAGGCTTCCACGGCTGATATGCAGGACAAGAAGTACACCTTCAAGGTTGCTGTAGATGCCAACAAGCAGCAGATCAAAAAAGCTGTTGAAGAAATATTCAAGGTTGAAGTAGAAAAAGTTACTACTATAAACGTAAAAGCAAAGGCTAAGAGAGTTGGTTACCATTACGGTAAGACCGCTGCTTGGAAAAAGGCTTTTGTTAAGCTTACCGCTGATTCAAAGACTATCGAGTTCTTTGACAGCTTGATGTAATCGAAAGGAGTTAAAGAATAATGGCTACAAAGACATATAAACCTACGACTCCCTCGAGACGTCACATGGCTACCCCTTCTTTTGATGAGATCACCAAGAAGACTCCCGAGAAGAGTCTGATTACGATTCTTAAGAAGCATTCCGGCCGTAACAACACAGGTAGAATTACCGTTCGTCATCAGGGCGGCGGCAATAAGAAGAAGTACAGAATTATCGACTTCAAGCGCCAGACAGATTTGGCAAACACCGTTACCGCAATCGAGTATGACCCCAACCGTACTGCTTACATCGCATTGTTGGCAGACGAGAACGGCAAGAAGAGCTACATTATAGCTCCTAACGGCGTTAAGGTTGGCGATGTGCTTTACAGTGGCTCTGATGCAGATATTAAGCCCGGTAACACACTTCCCGTATCTTCCATTCCCGTTGGTACCTTTATCCATAACATCGAGCTTTATCCCGGCAGAGGTGCTCAGCTTGTTAGAAGCGCAGGCAGCGCTGCTCAGCTCATGGCTAAAGAAAACGGTATGGCTCAGGTAAGACTTCCCTCCGGCGAAGTTAGATTCATCCGCTTGAACTGCGTAGCTACCATAGGTCAGGTAGGTAACATCGAGCACGAGAACGTTAAGCTCGGTAAAGCAGGTAAAACCCGTCATCTCGGTATCAGACCTACAGTACGCGGCTCCGTTATGAACCCGTGTGATCACCCCCACGGCGGTGGTGAAGGCCGTTCTCCTATCGGTAGACCTTCTCCTGTTACTCCTTGGGGTAAGCCTACTCTCGGTTATAAGACCAGGAAGAAGAAGGCTCGCACAAACAAGTTCATAGTTAAGCGCAGAAATGACAGATAAGGAGGAACAATAATGAGCAGAAGCGTTAAAAAGGGACCTTTTGTTGAAGCCAAACTCTACAGCAGAGTTTGCGATATGAATCAGAAGGGCGAAAAGCGTGTTTTAAAGACATGGTCCCGTTCATCTACAATATTCCCCGAATTTGTCGGTCACACCATCGCAGTGCACAACGGCAAGACCCACGTTCCTGTATACGTAGTAGAGGATATGGTTGGTCATAAGCTGGGTGAGTTTGCACCCACCCGTACATTTAGAGGTCACGCAGGCTCCAAGACCTCCAATAACGGCAAATAAGGGAAGGAGATACGATAATGGAACAAAGAGTAGCAAAAGCATATCTCAGACAGTTGCGTATGTCTCCCCGTAAGGTGCAGATAGTTCTTGACTTAATAAGAAACAAGGACGCAGCTAAGGCTATGGCAATTCTCCGTACCACAAACAAAATCGCATGCGAACCTATAAGCAAACTTTTAAAGTCTGCTATGGCTAACGCAGAGAACAACCACGGTATGGAACTTGATAAACTTTATGTAGCAGAATGTTTTGTGACTCCCGGTATGCTTAAAGGCATGAAGAGAGTAATGCCCAGAGCAAGAGGCGGCGCAGCAAGAATAGTAAAGCGCACTTCTCACATAACAATCGCGCTCAAGGAAAAGGAATAGGAGGCAACAGATTATGGGACAAAAAGTAAATCCGCACGGTCTTCGTGTAGGCGTTATTAAAGACTGGGACTCCCGTTGGTTTGTAAAGGACGAGGAGCTTGGCGATACAATCGTTGCTGACTACAA
>JAFQHW010000019.1 GCA_017397805.1 Clostridia bacterium
GCGTTCGAAGGTTGCTCAAGCCTTACAAGCATCACTATCCCCGAAGGCGTTACAAGTATTGGTTATTCTGCATTCAGAGACTGCTCAAGCCTTACAAGCATCACTATACCAGAAGGCGTTACAAGTATTGGTGATGGTGCATTTAATAATTGCACTATAACAGACTTTAAATTGGATGCTAATAACGCATACTACTCTTATACAGACGGCATTCTATACAACAAAGAAAAAACGCAAATCATTGCTACAATTAATGTAAAAGGCTCTATCACTATCCCAAACGGCGTTACAAGTATTGGTTCTTCTGCGTTCTATGGTTGCTCAAGCCTTACAAGCATCACTATACCTGATAGCGTTACAAGTATTGGTGATAGTGCGTTCAGATATTGCTCAAAGCTTTACATTGTATACAACAACAGTAACCTAACACTAAGCATAGGTTCTACCTTAAACGGATACGTGGCATATTATGCGAAAAAGATAGTCAATAAGGACGGTACTGTTACGTATAAGAGTGGTATAAGCGAATACGAGCATATTGATACCGAAGACGGATTTAGATTTGCAAAAGAAAACGGTGCATATACACTTATATCCTATTTAGGAAACGAAGAAACCATCACCTTGCCCAAAAATATTAACGGCAACCCTTACAATATTTACTATATGCGCGGCGTTAAAAACGTAATTATCCCCGAAGGCGTTACAAGTATTGGTTCTTCTGCATTCAGAGACTGCTCAAACCTTACAAGCATCACTATACCCAACAGCGTTACAAGTATTGGCGACTATGCGTTCTCGGGCTGCTCAAGCCTTGTAAGTATAAACTACAACGCAGTTAACTGCACCGTAGGGGCAGATGCATTTAAAAACGTAGGTACAAAGTCCTCTGAGGTATCCGTAACATTTGGCGATAAGGTAGCAAAAATACCCGACGGCATCTTTAGTAGCTCTATAAACATAAAAAAGCTTTACATACCCAACAATGTTACCTCGATAGGAGACAGTGCCTTTAGCGGTTGCGCAAGTCTTGAGGAGATCACATACGAAGGTGAGCCCGACGAATGGGCACACGTTAAAAAGGCAAGCAATTGGGACGACGGTGCGGGAGCATACAGCCTTAAATATACAAAGGCGGACTCCGGCTTTTTATACGAAACGGACAAAGACGTTACGGAATTTTACGTTTCCGGCTACGTTAAAGCAAACGGAAGCACGGTAGTGCCCGAAAGCTACAGCGGCAGGCCCGTAACACAGGTATATAACAAAGCGTTTACCAACAACACCGACTTAAACAGCATTGCACTGCCTGACACAGTTACCCTTATAGGCTATGCATCTTTCCGTAACTGTGCAAACCTTAAGACCGTTGAGCTGCCCCCCAATATCAGCGAGATAAGCTTTGGTATATTTACGGGCTGTAATTCACTAACGAATATCACTTTACCCTTTATAGGCGGTACTGTAGAATACGAGGACGGCGAATATTTCGGTTACGTGTTCGGTGCAACGTCGTATAACGAACACGAGGACAAAATACCTCAGTCCCTTACTACAATAACTATAGAAAAAGCGGATAAGATTGGTGAGAATTGTTTTAGAAACTGCGTAAACGTTAAAAACGTTTCTCTGCCGGAAACGGTATCAGCGATCGGAAGCCATGCTTTTGAAGATTGCAGATCTTTGGTTTCCTTTACCGTTCCTATACAAACGCAGACCATAAACAGCTATGCGTTTGCAGGTTGTTCATCGATCTCCGTGCTGAATTTTGCCGGTAACAAGCTTAGTTATATCGGCGACTATGCGTTTTCCGGCAATAGCTCGCTGCGCAGATTTGATATACCCGACAGCGTTACAAGGATTGGTGCTATGGCACTTAACAACTGTAACGCCATCGAAGAAATAAGGATAGGTGCAGCCCTTAGTCTTATGGACGACTATGGGCTTGGTAACCCGTTGTTTGGTATCGACAAGAGTCGCTCTATGCTCAAACGCTACGTGGTTTCCGAAAACAACGCTGAATACTGCGCTGATGAGCTGGGCATTCTCTACACCTATACTCTGCTTAGCGACAAAAACGAGAAGCTAAGGGTTGGCGTTATGGACGTACCTGCTAAAGTCAACCTTAACGGTTACGCCATGCCCGACCAGATAGTTGAGATTGCGCCCTATTCTTTCGCTTATAACTCCACCCTCAAGGACGTTAACCTTACCTACGTAAGAAGAATTGCAAATCACGCATTCTACTGCGCATCGGGGCTTGTTAACGTCACGCTCAATGACGAGGACGATGTTGAAGAAAACAGTCAAGAGCCCGCAGAGCCAGAGTATGTTCCCTCTAAGTCTTCTTGGCTATTTGGCTTATTCAGAGAAGCCGCTTTAAAAATACTTAACGCAGTAGGCATTGAAACACCCACTGCCGAGGAGGAAGAAGAGGTTGTCGAAACCTATTTCCAAACTATAGGCGAAAGAGCCTTTATGGGGTGCACCGCTTTGCAAAAGGTAGATTTAGACGCTAAATCTATCGTAGCTATCAGAGATTACGCTTTTGCGGATTGTCCTCAGCTTAAATCTGTTATATTGGGCAAATATCTTGAACAGCTCGGTTTCTCCGTTTTTGGTGCTACTGCCAGCGGCGAAAGCAACATCGAAAGATTTGTTGTTGACAAAGAAAATAAGAATTTCAAAAGCATTGACGGCGTGCTTTACAGCATCAACGCTGACGGATCACTCACTTTGGAGATTTTCCCTGCCTCTATTATAAAGTGTGATGTAAACGGCGAGCCTGTTTATGAAAACTACGAAAAGATTTATCTTACCGAGTTTGTTTTGCCCAAGGATGCAAATATCTCCGCTATACAGACTTATGCCTTCCAATCTGTTAACTATCTTGACGTGGTTCGTATTGACCCCAACAACAGTTTGGCTGTAGGCGACTATGCCTTTGCAAACAGTAGGTTGCAACAGGTTTATATAGGCAAAAACGTTACGTCGTTAGGCTTGCTACGTGGTGAAGGCGAATACACCGTATTTGCTGATACCGAATACCTTACCGCCATTGAGGTAGAAAGCGGTAACAAGTACTATACATCCAAGAACGGCGTTCTGTTTGACAAGGATATGCGAACAATCATCAAGTATCCTTCCGCCAAAGCAGGTAACCTTTATGAAATACCCGATTCGGTTCAGGTTATCGCTTCTATGGCCTTTAAGCGCAACTCCTCTTTGGTATATGTTACGGCATCTTCTTATATTAGCGCCATCGGCCTTGAAGCGTTCTATGCCTGCGACAAGCTTACGCTCATTTACTTCGACGGCGTATATGCACCTGTTTCGGTAATGGAAAATGCGTTTACCACATTCGTTGAAATCGAAGATGGAAACGCAAATAACCCCAGAACTCAGATAGGTTATTCCGAAGCATATTATTCCAACGGACAAAACGGTGAGTACGGTTGGAAAAACTATGAAGGAACGTATAATCTTTCCGTATACGAGAGGTTGCCTGAACTTGAACGCGGTAAAAAAGGCAGCGGATATTATGCAGTGGTTGTTTTGGACTCTAAGGGCAACCGACTTGGCAATATGAAGGTTATGCTGACGGACCCCAACGGAAAGTCGGAAACCGTTATAGCCGGACACAACACCGAAGGAATTGGCGCCGCTGTATTCTATGACCTTTTCGGAGTAGAAGGCGTTGGCTTTGCACTTGACTTTTCTCTTCCCTATTCTCTTAAGATAGTGGACGAAAATGGACAGTATTTAGGTTATACCAACAATTCATTGTACCTTGACGAGGATATGCGTATAACTTACATAACTCTTTCCGCAGAACCCAAAGTGTACGGCAACAGCTGCAACGGCGAAGAAATCAATACCGAAACTGCCGACATTAATAAGTCCGAGTATGAATTTGCTTGCTTGATAGAAGGCGAACATACCCATGAAGACGGAACTAACTGTACCGGAACCATAAAAGAAACCATTGAAATAAGTGTAATCGGCTACTGCGATACCGAAGCGGGTTATGCATTCTTCGACGAAAACGGAAACGTTTTGTCCGGCGAAAGCGGGTTGTATCAAAACGGTGTGAAGATTTGCGATCCGTCCAGGTACGAGGAGGAAGAAGATCACGTTATTATTTACTTCGAGCCTTATGCAAGCACATTGGCAAACGAAGTTGATATCGAAGCTCGTTTGACTGCTGTTAGCGATGCCGGTAATCTTACTTGTAAAACGGTTCTTAATATCCATGTTTTTGATTTCTTCGTTAACGAAGATAACGTTGATTTGGAAACAGAGGACTTGAACGTTGACTTAAGCAAGGGCGGTTCTATGTTTTCAAAGTTATTTGGTGCAAACAACTTTGAAATTAAATTGGGAAAGAACGTTAAGTTCATCACTGATATAGAAGGGGATACTGCCACTTTAAAGCTTACCGCATCAAAGTCGTGGGATAAGACCTCGTCAAAGTATACGCTGTATGAACAGGGTTACAATAATAACGCACAAGCGCACAACAAAGGGTCTTTCTTCTTTACGTACAAAGCAAAAATCAAAGAGAAAAATCTAAAAACGAGAACGATAACGTACAATATCCGCTTTGTAAAAGAGCCGGATTCGGACGGGTATTACTATTATCGCTGCTACATTTACGAAGAAAGCTACAACAACAAGATTGCTTTGTTCTATGGCGGCGTTAACGAATCTCCTTTCGGCGATTTAATAAACAAGGGTAGATCGACTACTCGTCTAAACCTAAAAGCTAAATCGTATTTGATCTATGTTCTGCACTCCGGCTACGCCAAAGAAGGTGCCAGCGTAAGCGGCATAAAAGATCTTGGCGTAAAAGCTCAGTATACAGAACAGATAATCGGATCAAAGCAACCGCTTAGAACCAACAAAAACGCTTTTGCAATATCTTTGGAAGGCGAATTTCAACTGAAATATGATAGAGAAAAAGGAATAACTCCCGTTAAAGCTTCTCTGACCGGAACTCTTAAGTACACCTTTGAGCACAACGGCCAGTATATGATTTGGGTAATTCCCGTTGTTCTTGATATCAAGGTCGAAGTAACCGGCAAAATTGCTGTCAAATTGGGATTTGACGAAAACAAGCAAATAGGATTAGATCAATTTGACGTAACGTTAGACTTGGAATTTTCAGTTAACCTTGGAGTTGGTTGCGCTGTGTTCTCTGCAGGTGTTTACGGTAGCGTCGGGTCGGTATTCGTTTTAGAAATAATGCCCGATTTTGGCGTAGAAAGTTGGGAGATCCACGGCGAAATAGGAGGCTATGTAAAGGTTTTATGGAAAACTTATAAAACAAAGTTTACCGATTTCGGAGGCAAAAAATATATAATCGGTGAACCAAGCAGCCAAAGCAATGCGCTTACGCCTTCCGCTTATAACGTTGCTCCGATTTACATAGCAAGCAATTATTCAGATGCTTCGTCCGAAGAACTCGAAAGCGATTTCAAGCTGCTTGTGATTGGCGGAGAACTGTATAAAATCAGTTTGATTAACGTTTCAGACCGCGCCGGTTATGACAACTACAATTATGCCAAACTGGCCTTGTTCAAATGGAACGGAGAAGATTGGAACGAACCCATTATCGTAGATGATAACGGAAAGAACGATGGCGCGTTCACAATTTATGCATCCGAAGAAAATAACGTTGTTATCGCCTATACCCAGCAAAACGACGTTTTGACCACAGACGATGTATACACGGCAACAGATAATTTGGTTGTTAAGAGTGCAACAATTTCAGCTGACGGAACTATTACAAAAGGAAGCGGTATTCAGCGAAATAATTATGCTTACCTTACTCAATATGCAAACGTAAACGGGGTTCCTACGTTGATATGGGCTGAAAATGCAGATAACAATATGTTTGGTGTTTCTCCCGACAACTATATTGATGCAAATGGTAACTCACATATCTTCCCCACCATTGCAAATTCAATTTGGAAGAGTGAGCTGATCGGCGAACAGCAATGGTCAACACCGATTTTGTTGGCAGATAATCTTTCCACCGTAACCGACATTGCAATAAGCGACAACGGCGATTTCGCTTACATCATCGACACAAACGGTGACTTGTCCGATACGCATGACCGAGTTATGAACATCGGGAAGATAGAGGGCACGGTAAAAGAATTAAATAACACTGAAGACGGCGCTGTAATTACCGTAGATTCAAACGGTTCCAACCTGATATATTATTACGATGCCGTTGACGAAGAAGAGAATGACGGATACCGCTATATAAGCGAAAATACCACTACTCCTCTGCCTCAAAACGTTCCTGCAAACGGCGTTATGATATTTAATGAAACTGTACCCGAAGCATATTTATACGTATCAAACAAAGCTTGGAAAGAGAACGGTGATATGAGCGGTTCTGCGATATACGGTGTCTTCTATGAAGAAGGCGTATGGGGCGACCCCGTAGAGCTATCAGTATATACACCGTCTAATGACAGGTATATTACAAAATTTGAGGCCGTTAAGTATGACAAAGGAATCCGTATAACTGCAGTTACAACGAACGGCGCCGGTGGCGATAGCAACGTTGTTAATTACAGTTACACCATATCTCCCAAGCTCGAAATTGTTTCCGGCGATATAGACTACGCAAATGCTGCAATGAACTTAACCGTTAAAAACAACGGCTCCCAAAGCACCGAGGTTTATGTTGCTGTAAATAACAACGCTTACGTTTGTGTAAGCAAAAAACTTCTTTCCGGTAAAACCGAAACTTACACGGTAACACTGGGCGATGAAAACCGACAAGACTTAGTTGTTAAGGTATCGACGGATCTGACAGGTACAGATGCAATCGTTATAGACAATATCAATCTTTCATATTCGGACATACAACCCTTCGCAAAACAGTTGCTTTTAGGTGGCAAAAACGCCATATTGGTGGCAGTTAAAAACACCGGCAACTTAGCAGACAAAGGAATTACGGTAATAAGTGCCAACGGAACGACTTTGGATGAAGCATCAGCCAAGATCATTCTGGACAAAATTGACGTGACAACCCTTCAAAACGGTGTTCCGATATGGGTAACGGTAAACGACGAAAACAACGTATCCGAAAGCTTTTGTGTCGTTGCCGATGAGTTGCAACCGGGTGGTATAGTTTATCACGAGATCATTTTAGACGGCAACGCAGTTGTCGAAAGCAATCAAATGATTTCTATCGTTTCCGTTACAGATTCAGGCAACGAAAAAGGCGCCGCTTCGTCAAACAATACTACCTATTTGACGTACGCCAAATTGATAGGGGTTCTTGAAAACGGAGAGGTTTTGGAAACAGTTCCCGAGATATTGGAAAGCACCGTATACTATGACAAAAACAAAGATACTACCGTTGTTTTGCACTACACGTCTCAGGAATCTGACAGCATAGTAAGCTTATCGATCGACGACATCTTTTTGTCAAGCTGGTCAGCAAATCCTTACTATACCGTTGATTTTGAAACGCTAAGCGGAACGGTAACTCTTTATGAAAGCAAACTTGAAGATTTATCCCCGGGTAAACATATTGTCAAGATAACTTTTGAAAGCGGCACTGTTTGTGAGTGCGTTCTGAACGTTAAAAAATACTATGTAATTACATGGTCAGACAACGGTACGGTACTATCCAAAACAGAAGTCGCCGAGGGAGCTATACCTACCCCCGACAAGACGCCCACAAAAGAATCTGATAAAATGTATGACTATACCTTTGCCGGGTGGTCCTCGTCCCCCAACGGTGAGCCTACTAAAATCATAGCAGCAACAAGCGCTAAAACCTATTATGCAATTTGGACTCAGACAAAGAGGCAGTTCGTTGTAACGTGGGTGCTTACTAAATCTGACGGCTCCGAAATTAGCATAGACGAGGTTTATTCGTATGAAGACACACCTACATACAACGGCACCTTATACACCCCTAAAGGGATGATTTTTGAAGGATGGAGCGAATCTCCCGCAAACGTAATATCCGACGTTACATACGTCGCAGTATACAAAAACGAATTCGAAATCGGCGATATCAACGGTGATAACCTCATTAATACTCGCGATCTTGCGTTGTTACGACAGTATACGGTTGGGTTGATAACTCTTACCGATATGCAACTTTTGAGATGCAACCTTTATGAGGATTATAATGCTGATGGTACAGCCAAAATCGATACTCGTGACATCGCCGTGCTACAACAAATAATTGTAGGATATACAGAAGCTTCCTCGTAATATTACAAAAAAATGTGACCGTTAGTGTTTTGGGCAAACATAATAATAGGTGAACCAAAGCAGCTAAGACGTAGCATTTACTGTAAAGTATAATCTTAAACTTCAACGGGTCAAAATTCTTTGAACAGAGAATTTTGACCCGTCGTTGTTTGTTACGATAATAAATTTTTGTAAACCTCTTGAAATTTGAAAACTGATTTACTATAATATTAACGTCAGCGTGGCAACACGATGGCAACAAAAAACCTGATAGTCCATACTTTATGGATAACAGATGTATGAGATACCACGAGCTAAACCGCCTATACAAAATTGTTTAGGTTAAGTTTTTCGGGAGCGAGTGGGAGTGATTTTGCGAAGCAAAATCAACTATGATCGTTTTGCATAAACGGTCATATCATAACGAGTGCGAAGCACTCTCATAACTTTAAACTCATAACTGTGAAAGGCGAATTACAATGGCAAATTATTTTAATCAAAACCAACTGTCCCAGCGTCAGGTTTACGAACAAAAATACAACAAATCAAGAATGAATTTGTTGCTGATTGTCCTTTTTACAGCGATCAACTTATTCCTTCTCGTTACAAACTCCGACAGTTATTTTTTGTTTTCCGCGGCTATTCCCTACTATATGACAGGCTTGGGGATGCTTTTTTGCGGTATGTTCCCTGAAGAGTATTACGTAGACGGAATTGAGAATTATATCTTTTGGGACAACTCCTATTTTTATGTTCTTCTGGCGATTTCCATCGTAATCACATTGCTTTATCTCCTTGCATGGCTTATGTCGAACAAAAACCGTGTAGGTTGGATGATCTTCTCCTTAGTGTTTTTCGGTATCGACACCTTGGCAATGTTATGGTTGTCCGGCGTGTACGTGGACATGATTATCGATATTATATTCCACGTTTGGGTCATCGTCTCTTTAGCTCTCGGTATTCACGCCCACTGCAAGCTGAAAACGCTTCCCGCAGAGGAAAAAGTTGCAATACCCGCGGCGAACGAAGCAGATCCTACAACCAACACCGTAAACACGCAAAGCTCCAATATCATCAGAATAGCTGACAACGACGTTAAGCACAGAGTTTTGGCTCAAGCACAAGTAGCTAATTACGACATATGCTACAGAAGAGTAAAACGTACAAACGAGCTCGTTGTGAACGGAAACGTGTATGACGAGATTGAAGCATTGGTTGAACGCCCCCACGCGTTGAAGGCGACAGTAGACGGAAACCTTATAACGGCAAGCTTCAACGGCACACATAGCATTATTTGCTTTAACGGCGAAGAGAAGGCAAAGAAGCTCAGGTTGTTTTAACAAGCTACTGTTTATACCAAAAGCACTGCAAAGGGGGCAAATATGGCTGTTAAAACGGTACTTATCGTATTTGGTGCTTTGATTTTGACGTACGGCGTTGCTATGTCGTTTTTTACCCATTTCAGCGCAGGACTTGTTTTGATCCTTTTTGCAGGTGCGTGCCTGTTATCGGCAGGTGTGCTTTACACCTTGGTACAAAAGTATTTATGGGCGCGCATAGTTTTAGGTACAGGGGTGGCAATGCTTTTCGTTGCCCTTATCCTCGGTGTGTCTTTGGCGGTTTACGGTCGCAAAGACAACGTCACCTACAAGGAAAACGTTCTTATCGTTTTGGGATGCGGTGTAGAAGGTGAGCGTATCCCCTCTCATTTAAGAAGCAGACTTGAGGCGGCGTATTCTTACTACCTTGAAAACCCCAACGTACTGATCGTAGTGTCGGGCGGTCAAGGCAAAGGTGAAGCCGTTACAGAAGCCCTTGCCATGGAAAAATATCTGGTGGAAAATGGCGTGCCCGAGGACAAAATAATAAAAGAGGAAGCGTCAAGCTCTACCCGTACAAACCTCATTTATTCCAAGGAAATATTGGACGCTTACTACAACAAAGAGTACACGGTTGCGATAGTAAGCAGTGAATATCACCTGTACCGCGCCGTAAGCATTGCAAAAGAGCTGGGACTTAACTGCACCCACGCACACGCCAAGACCGTAGGATGGGAAACCCCCATAAGATACACGCGTGAGCTTATGGCGATAGCTAAAAGCGTTTTGTTTGATTAAAGGACGAGGCAGCAGCGGTTATTTTAAATTAGTTTTTGATAATACCTTCAAGAACCACGTAGTCCGTTGTGTTTATGCTGCCGTCTATATCCAGATCTGCCGCTTCCAGCATCGTCACAACTATGGAGCCGCTGCCGTTTATGTAAGATTCAAGGCAGAGATAGTCGGTGGTAGTGATAACACCGTTGTTATCGATATCACCCTTGGTAAGCGGATTATAAAACTCCTCCAACTCTTTAACAAAGGTATCGGCACTCTTAAGAATGGTGGCAAGCTGTGCGCGGTTGGTATTATTCTGAGGTTTTAGCTCGTTATCGTGACCGGTCATAAGCCCTTTGCCCACAGCCCATTGCATGGCAATACGGCAACTATCGCTTATGCTGTCGGTATCAGTATAACCATCGAGCACATTGGCATCAAGCTTCTTGTCGTTCTTGCCTATACGGTCGGTAACACGATATACGTACAGCATAGCCATTTCACGAGTTACAGAAGCGTTGGGGTCAAAGGTGGGCATTTCGGACGTGCGAATTATACCGTTTTCCACACACCAAAGGAGGGACTTATAATAGTAGCTGGTGCTCTTAGCGTTTTCATAAGGCATAACGGCATCTTCGCTGGGTTCGGGAGAGCCTGCAACGATATGAAGAGTCTTAACAAGCATTGATATACTTGCGGTATTGTCAGGACTGAATTTGTTAGAAGATACGCCGTTCATAAGTCCGTTTTCATAGCAGTAAAGAACCGCCTCGTACATCCACGAAGTAGGACTTACGTCAAGGAACGGTACCATAACGGGAGTTACGTACATTGACTTCCAAACACTTGCGCCGGGATAAGAGGTTTTTACCGCAATCTTGAGATATTTACCGTTTTCAATACTTGCGGCAGGTATCGTTATGGAACTTGTTTGAGTAATATATTGGGTGTTATCGTAAAGCACCACGCCGTTATTCGCCTCGTCGCTGTTTCCGGGGTCGGGTTCACCGTCAAGCATTACCACCTTGCAACTGTAGCCTGCGGCACCCGTAACGTCACCCCAGGAAACGACGTAATCGTTATCGGCATAACGAAGGTCCGAACAAGTAAACGTCACCCCTTTGGTGAAGTCGTTTGAACCCGTCCTTTGAACAAGACTGTCAAGCTTGATATAACCCTTATAATCACCGTACTGGGTATAGCCATAGGTGTTATCTACTATGCTCGTTACGGAAAGAACCTCACCCTTGGGAACGGTAACAAGGGTAGACGCAGAAGCAGATGCGGTTGAAAGTAAAGGAGTGGAACCGAGTATGGTGTACTGCCCAACCTCCATATTCAATACGGCGGGGGCAGAAGCGGTGATCTGAACCACTCTGTTGGAATCGTTGGTAACGTAACCCGTAACGGAAGAGCCGTTAATGGTGCACTTAACTTTAAGTCTGCCATTGGAGCAAACCTGAGTAACCTCAAACATAGAAAAGCGAGGAAGCGTATATGAAACGGTGGAGCCCGTTTCGGTAGAATAAACAGACTTGGTTGTATTGGGGTTTACGTAGTAGCCAAGGCTGGGGTTATTACCGCTGTAATCTATTTTCAACGCAGAAGAGTTCGTCTTATAAGGAAGCACGCCGTAACCCGTTATGTAGCTGTAGTCTAAAGAGTATTTTTTGAAAAATACACCGCCGCCTGCATCCACAAGACCTGCTTGGTCGCTGGTATTACCCTCAATGGTGTAAACGTATTGGCTGTCGGAGTACACAACCAGACCTATATGATCCTCGTTAGATTTGCCTGCAGACCAAGAGTAGAATATAAGGTCGCCCGGTTGAGGAGCATAACTGCCGCCGTTATGCTTGGAATATTTAAAATAGCCGTAATATCTGAGCTGGTCCGCCCAGTGAGCGCAACCAACCTCACGCCAAATGTATGCAGAATTGGTATACTTATATCTGCGGCACCAATGGTTTATGGAATTATGATCGGTGCATTGTGCCTGATACAGTGCCCAGGAGCAGAAGGTGGCACACCATTCGTAGGTGTAACCGCTACCCCAGTTACCCATGTTATAATTATACTCGGTATAATTATTTCTGCCTGCTACGGTGCCGGAAAAAGCACCGTCTGAGTTACCCTCCAAATAACCGACCTGCGACATAGCTAAAGCAACAACGTCGGTACGTTGGTCACCGGTTAAGGTGATCTTCTGAAAATTTTGGTAGTAAACGCCGTTTTTATAAGAAGAAGATGCGGAGTTAGCGGCAGTTCTGTAGGTTGCCGCTGAAACGTTTACTGAAGCTAAGGACGAAAAAACGGATAAAATCAAAACCAATGCTGTAAAAGCAGATAGCAATCTTTTCATAACCATCCTCCATGTGCGAAAAACTGTAAATACTTTATTATAGTAACATAAAAAGCAAAAAGTGTAAATAGCTACAAACCATTTTGGCAGTTTTTACAGTTTTTACGCTAAATTTTGTGCAAATTTGCTGTTGATGGAGCTTTTCGCAAAAAAGGCGTTTTTATTGACCGCGACGGTAATATTACCAAAAATTACCCTTGACAGAGTAAAATATAAAAACGGCGAGCTTTTGAAGGCGATAGAAAGCATACGGACAAATTTCAGCACGAGCTACGTTTACAACGACGATAAAATGTGGCAAATCACAGAGGACAAGTATCTTCACGAGCTTTGCATCTTCTTCGACGGTTGCCCCGTGGGCATCAGAACGTACGATCACGTGGGCAAGCTTAACGGTGAATACGTATCCTACGAAAGCGGCTTTACCTACGATATATTCGTGCTTGATAACGAAACCGCCGAGATAATAAGTGAATACGTGTAACCGTAAGCTTGTTTCGGATAGAAATCACACCGACCCTACGAATAAATGGGTTCTGCAGTGGATGCAGAACCCATTTCAAATGCCTATTTTACGTTAAAAACCAACCGAGGAGGGAGGTGGGAAAAACCGCCGTTATAAACGTCGCTTACCTTTACAGTAAACGTGTCCTCGCCATAGGTACAGCTTCCGATAAAATACGTTTCCTTACCGTCCTCACTGCAGAAGGATACGTTTCCATCCCCAAGCTCGGAAAAAACCACGCTTATCTTTACGGTGTCACCTTTGGAATTGACGAGTGAGGCGTTTTCCGCCTTACCGTCGGCATTGACGGAAAAGGTGATATTGCCATCCGCGCACGTCCATACGGTGTTGGGATAATCAACGGGGCGTTTTGCCTCACCGCAAGCCGATATGAAAAGGGCTAAGGCTACCAAAAGCAGTAGAAAAGGGGTTTTTGTTTTCATATTTTCCTCCGTGTTACGTAAGATTACACGGTAAAATACAATTCATATCTTGCCGTACGTTCCATTATAACACAGAAAAACAAAAATTAAAAGGCTTTTTTAATCGGCGGGACAACAATTTATGTAAAGCGAAGAAAAATGCTGAACATTTTCTTAACGTTATTGCTCCTTCATATTATTTATTACAAAAATCAAATCTTCATATTTTTTGGCTTGTATGCTATAAGCGCAATTGTTAACGAAGCAATACGCACCGTATTTAGTTTCGAGTTTCTCTTCACGCAGCTTATAGGTAACACCGCCTGCTTCATAAAGCTCACTACCGTCATTATAAAAATTGTTACTGGGTGGAGGTGATTCTGTGATGATACATATACACATGTCGGTATTCTTTATTACAATATCTATGTCTTTATCACCTATATCGCTGTCATTTATCTGTACCGATTCAATCTCAACACCGTCCGGCATGGACGCGGGATACATAATATCCAGGTTTTCCTTTTCTATTGCCTCTTGTATGGTTGGATATATTCTGGGAGTTCCGGCATTATAGAAAGTTAATCCGTTTGCTTCTTTTACCGTTCCTTTTGGTAAACGAACAAAGTCGCAAATATAATCCCACAAATCAAAATCAAAAGCGGAAGCAACGAAGGTGCTGCCTATTAAAAGCGTAGCAACGGTTGCCGCTATTATAAGAGCGCGCTTTAGGCTAAACTTTTTGACCTTGCGGTTTTTAGTCGCTATGGTAACGTTTTCCGCCAAAGACTTATCAACCACAGCCGTAAATTCATCGTGGGACATTATATCCTTTTCCCGTTGACAAAGGATATCTGCACATTCACTTATTAAATCAACATCACCCTTTCCAAAGCAAAGCATATCCGTTTCGTAATCCATAAGCTTTTCCAACGTAACGGTATCTAAATCTTTTGCGGTTACCTGTCCGGAGGAAAGCATGGCTTTTATCTCACAAACGGTATATTTATTTAATTCATTTTTGTCCATACTTTTCCCTCCTCACTTTATAATGCGCGACAATCGCAAAATGTCCATAAAATTTTTAAATATTTTTTCGTATATGCTCTAAAATCTTATCTGTTAATGTTTTTTTGACGGTCCTGACCGTGCTGGAGGCTATACCAAGCTCACGCGCTGTCGTTTCGATATTTTTGTTTTCTGCGTAGAGCTTTTGATATATTTGTTTTTCGCGTTCGGTAAGAGTATCCAAAAGCTTTTGGGGCACATCGTTTTTCATCCAAAGGCTGTAAAGCGCATCTTCAAAGGTTGGGTCGGTTTTGGTTGGCTGCTCTTCATTAAGCGTTGTGAACTTTGCGTGATTTTTATTCTTGTTGATCACCGAAAACGCCGTAAGCTTTGCGGAAGCCATAACCCATGCCCGCGGATTAGGGTGCACTTCGATATCCGATATCTTATCGCACATAAGCAAGCACAGCTCGCCGATGCATTCGTCATTCAAATATCCGTACACGCGCCCCAAGGTTTTACGGATTATGTATTTAATTGCAGTTTCGTTTTCTACAAGTAATTTTTCAATAAAAGTTCTCTGCTCCGCCGTTAAAACCACGGGTAGCTTTGGGTTATCCTTCAAAACCGAACCTCCTTTCCTTAGAAAATATCACGGCTGACACGCCTCAACCGTTATTGTAACACAAAAAAGCATTTGTGTAAACACCAAAATCAACTGTTTTTGCAAAGGGAGGGGGAATGATATAATACGTTTTGGCATTAGCCAAACGAACAACTTCGGTTTTTGTTATCGTTTTTTTCGATGCAAAAAGGCGTCAAACACAAGCTGTATTCGTGACGTACTCGCGCTTAATTTGTTGAAATTTTCATATCTTGGGGGGTATTGACAAAAGAGAATATAAGGACTATAATTGAGGTGTGTATATATAATCAATGTAGGGTTGCCGAGCTACGGCCACCTTTTGAACTGATTACGCAAAAAGTATTCGGAAGCTAAAACGGAGGATGTTACTATGAAAAAAATAGTTAGTTTTTTACTGATAGTACTGCTGTTGCTTACGCAACTGCCAACTTTTACTATCGCAACGGCGGAAACCGCTCAAAGTAACGGTTTTACGAACGTTCCCTTCTCCAACGGCTACGTTGGTTTTTGTATCGACATGAATCTTGACGGCGCCTATACCGGAGATTCTTTCAGTGCGGGTGATACCTCTGTAGCGGTAAATAACTCAACGGGGGCGGACGTATCACAAAAAATAAAGATACTGTTTACTCAGTGCTTCACCGATATATTTACAGCCGACGGTAACGGCGGTTACGAGATAAACAGCACCAACTCCAACACCGTACAGTCCATAATATGGAATTTTACCGACGGCAGATATATTTGGGGTACACAAAAAACGCTTGCGGACAAGGTTAATGCCTATACGGGCGATCCTATCCCCGATGACGGATACAGCATCACTTTGGATAATGGCGATGTAGTTACTTTTTCGTTTATTACGATGAATCCCGCCAATTCCGAACAGCAAGACTTTTTTGCGTATAAACTTACGGTAGGAAACGAGCCTCCCCACGAGCACGAGTTCAGTGACGAATGGGTGACCGACGGCGAGAACCATTGGCATGAATGCGAATGCGGCGAGAAGGCTGACGAAGGCAGTCATAGCTACGATAACGATTGCGACCCCGATTGTAACGAATGCGGCGAAGACCGTGAAGTAACGCACAATCCTTCCGATGAATGGTCTTCCGACGAGAACACCCACTGGCA
>JAFQHW010000020.1 GCA_017397805.1 Clostridia bacterium
GGTCCCCGTTACGAACGAAGTGAGTAATGGGGTGGCATAACAGCTATCGCCTCGGTTCGTCTTGCCTGCACTCTTTCTCAGCACTCTGCCAAGTTGATGACAAGGTTTGTCATCAACTTGAACCTCCTATGGCACAACAACTGCCATAGAAGGTTTTTTAATTCATGTTTATTGCATTTTATTTATGGGTAACTCTACCGCAAAGGTACTGCCCTTCCCCAGCTCGCTTCTTACGCTGATACTGCCGCCGCAAAGCTCTGCTATCCGTTTACAAAGAGCAAGTCCCAAGCCGTTCCCTTCCGACTTGTGAGAAGTATCCGCTTGATAAAATCTGTCAAAGATTCTGCTTATTTGCTGGGAGGATATTCCCTCTCCGCGGTCTGCAAAAGCGACTTCGACTTTGTCGCCCCTGATACCGCAACGGACGGTAAGCTTTTCACCGTGGGGACTGTATTTTATAGCGTTAGATAAAAGGTTAAGCCACAGATGGGATAAAATATCTTCATCGCAAAAATAGTCCACCTCGTCAAGCTCTATGTCAAGCTCTAAATCCTTTTCGCTCCACTGGTTTTCCAAAATCAAAATGCAACGGCGAATTTGTTCATCCAAAGAGAAAAGCTTGCCCCCCTCAATGAAGCTGGTATGCTCTAAATCAGTAAGCAGTAACACGTTTGCCGCCATATCCGCAAGGCGCGTTGATTCGTCCACTATTATTTGCAGATATTCACGCTTTTCGGACTCACTTAAATTGCCGTCTGCCATCAGCTCATTGGCAAAGCCTTTTATGGAATTTATGGGGGTCTTAAACTCGTGGGAGAAATTGCTTATAAAGTCACTGCGTAAAAGCTTTATGTTGCCAAGCTCCTCTACCATCTCGTTAAAACCGTCAACCAACGCCAAAAGCTCGTCGGAGGTTTTGCATCGCTCTACCCTAACGGTAAAATCCCCTTCCCTGACCCTTCTCGTAGCCTTCGACAGCTCTTTTATGGGGAGCACGAAGAAGCGGGTTATGGGTATGGAAAACAGAGTGCTGATAATTATTGCCGTGCTGAACATAACTATAATAAAAGGAAAGTGACCTTTAAAATCAATATTATTCTTTATGAACCAGGCATATATCCCAAGTCCTACAAGAACTACGACTCCAGCAAACAGCAGAATGAACAGCACTGCCAGCAAAATAAGCGTGCGTACCGATAAATGCCGCCTCATTTGCCGTCACCGCCTATTATTGCTTTGTATCCCAAACCCCTTACCGTCATAATGGTAAAATCACAGTTATTGCGAAAACGCTCTCTAAGTCTGTTTATATGTACGTCCACGGTTCTCTCATCGGTTTCGCTTTCCATATCCCACAGCTCATCCATAAGCTGACGGCGAGTGTGGATTTTGTTGGGAGAGGACAGAAGCTTGTATATGAGTAAAAACTCTTTTTGCGGAAGCGTTTTAGTTTCTCCTCCGAAGCTTACGGAAAAAGATTCCAAATCAAAAACGCTGTCACCTACCGTAAGCTTTTTCTCGTTTACTATTTTTGCCCTGCGAAGCAAAGCGGAAATTCTGAGCAACAGTTCCTCATCGTCAAAAGGCTTAACCACGTAATCATCGGTACCGGATAAAAAACCCATGCGTTTATCGGCGGAGGTATCCTTGGCGGTAAGCATAATAATCGGCGTATTCATACCGCCCTGTCTCAAGGTGGAGGCAAATTCAAACCCATCCATACCCGGCATCATAACGTCCAGAACTATCAGATCCGTATGCTTTACATCAAGAAGCTCCAGAGCCTCGTTACCGTCGTTTGCCACGGTTACGTTATAGCCGGAGCGGACAAGCAACGCCTTTAAAAGCTTGCAAGTATTGACGTTATCATCTACGACCATTATATTAAACACAAAAATCACCCTTTCTTTTTTGATTATAGCACGATTTTATACAAAAAGGTATAGTTGACGCAAAATTTATTCCGTTTATGTTGACAAAATAGGCGAATCATAGTATAATACGAAGGAAAATTGTAAAAGGATAAGATTCGCTATGGCTTTGTTGTTAAAGGACAGAAACGGTCAATATATTATCGTTGGCAATAAGCAAGAACGCACCTTAAAGCTCCTCTATAAAACGATAGGCGGCAGAATGGTGCTCAAGCTTCTTACCCGCCCCGTGGTTTCTAAGGTTACGGGCAAGGTGCTTTCCAGCAGAATAAGTTCCTTTGCCGCAAAAAGTGCAATAAAAAAGCGCAAAATAGAAACCGCAATGCTTGAAAAATCAAAGTTCCGTTCTTATAACGATTTCTTTACGCGCAAGCTTAAAGAAGGGGGCAGAACCGTTGATATGCAACCGAAGGCGCTTATAAGCCCTTGTGATTCAAAGCTTTCGGTTTATAATATTGATGAGAATAACCGCTTTTTTATTAAAGGCACACCCTATACCGTTAACGATTTATTGGACGGTGATGCCATATACAAGGATTATTTAGGCGGTAAATGTCTCATTTTCCGCTTGGCAGTAGATGATTATCACAGATATTGCTATTTTGATAACGGCGTCAAGGGTGACAACAAATACTTAAAGGGTGTTTTGCACACTGTTCATCCCATAGTTACGGACAGTAAGTACAATATATATAAGCGTAACTGCCGTGAATATACGGTTATGGATACCGAAAACTTCGGCAAGGTGGTTCAGGTTGAGGTCGGTGCCCTTATGGTGGGTAAGATAAAGAACTTCCACGGCGCCCACTCCTTCAAACGAGGTGAAGAAAAGGGTATGTTTGAGTTTGGCGGCTCTACCATAGTGTTGCTTCTCAAAAAGGATGCGGCGGTACTTGACGAAGACATTTTGAGGAACAGCGCAAACGGCGTGGAAACGATAGTTAAATACGGCGAGAAAATCGGCGTTAAAGGATAAATAATTACTTAAAGAAAGGTACATATATATCATGAAAAAGTTTTTTACTTCCGAATCGGTTACTGAAGGACATCCCGATAAAATATGTGACAAAATAAGCGATAGCGTGCTTGACGCTATCCTTGAGCAAGACCCTATGGCAAGAGTTGCTTGCGAAACCGCTTGTACAACGGGCTTGGTTTTGGTTATGGGTGAGATCACCACCAGCGCTTACGTTGATATTCAGGGCATCGTTAGAAAGGCTGTTTTGGATATAGGCTACGATGCTTCCGATAAAGGATTTGACGGTAATACCTGCGGTGTTATAGTTGCGCTCGATGAACAGTCCAAGGATATAGCAATGGGCGTTGATAAGGCGCTTGAAGCTAAGGAAGGTACGCTTTCCGATAAATACGATACGGGTGCAGGCGACCAAGGTATGGTATTCGGCTTCGCTTGTGACGAAACCGAGGAGCTTATGCCCTTGCCTATCTCTATGTCCCACAAGCTTTCCGCGCGTCTTACCCAGGTAAGAAAGAACGGTACGCTTCCCTACCTCCGCGCTGACGGCAAGACTCAGGTTACCGTTCAGTACGATGACGGCAAACCCGTTAGAATTGACAGTATCGTTGTTTCTTCTCAGCATTCCGAAGACGTTAGCCTTGACAAGATAAGAGCCGATATTATCGCAAACGTTATCACTCCTATCATTCCCGCAAACTACATAGACGAGAACACGAAGATATACGTTAACCCCACCGGTCGTTTCGTTACCGGCGGTCCTAACGGTGACAGCGGTCTTACCGGCAGAAAGATAATCGTTGATACCTACGGCGGCTATGCAAGCCACGGCGGCGGCGCGTTCAGCGGCAAAGACCCCACGAAGGTTGACCGCAGTGCGGCATATATGGCACGTTACGTTGCAAAGAACATAGTGGCTTCCGGTATAGCCTCCGCTTGTGAAGTGCAGATCGCTTACGCTATAGGCGTTGCTAAGCCTCTTTCCGTATATATAGATACGAGAGGTACTTGCACCACCGTTTCCGACCAGCGTTTGGCAGAGATAGTAAGCGAAGTATTTGATTTACGTCCTGCGGCTATTATCGAAAAGCTTGAGCTTAGAAAGCCTATATACGCTCCCCTTTCCGCTTACGGTCATTTTGGCAGAGAAGAGCTTGGCGTTAAGTGGGAATGCACCGATATGGTAGACGCTATTAAAGCAAAATTATAATATAACTCAGGAAATTCGGGGATAGCTTCCCCGAATTTTCAAATTTCAAAAAGATTTGAGCAAGGAACGGTGTAAATGGACAAAATAGAAGGAATTGTAGAACATATTGTATATACAAACCCCGAAAACGGATACACCGTTTGCCTTTTGGATTGCGGTGACGGTGAGCCGGTAACCGCAGTCGGCTTGCTTCCATCTACAGTGGAGGGGGAAAAGCTTATCGCCCACGGCGGATGGACCACCCACAAAAGCTTTGGCAAGCAGTTCCGCATAGACAGCTATGAAAAACAGCTTCCCGACGGGGTAGACGGGATGTACAAATTTTTGTCTTCGGGATACATCAAGGGACTGGGGCCCGTTACCGCTATGCGGTTGTTGGAGAAATACGGTGAAGACAGCTTCAATGTACTTGCGGAGCATCCCGAATGGTTGGCGGAATTTAAGGGCATAAACCGCAAACGCGCCATGGAAATAGGCGAGGATTTCAAGCTGAAGTTCGGTATGCGCGAGGTTATAATGTTCTGCAGCCAATATTTCGGCACCTCTATCTGCACCAAAATATACAAGCGCTACGGCGGTGCGGCAGTGGATCTGATAAAATCAAACCCTTATATGCTTTGCGACGATATAGTGGGCATCGGCTTTGACAGGGTGGATAAGATGGCTATGGATTTGGAGTTTCCCTACGATTCACCCGAAAGGATCAAGGGTTATATCAAGCACACCCTGATTACGGCGGCTTACAACAACGGTCACTGCTATATGCCCTTAGAAGCGCTTATAGATACGGTATGCAGAAGCATAGACGTAAGCGAAGAAACGGTTACGAGCTGTATTGATAACCTTACGGAGCTTGCTCAGCTGGTTAAGGAAAACGGACGCTGTGCCTTGAAGCTGTACAGTGAAGCGGAGCGATTCGTCGCGCAAAAATTGGCATCCATGGCAAGGTGTGAGCTGCCCTACCGCTTGGTGGGCGTGGACGACAGCATAGCTTTCCTGGAGCAAAAATACGATATAGAATACGCTCCCAACCAAAAGCGCGCCATCAAATACGCCACGAGCAACGGTGTTACGGTGGTTACGGGCGGTCCCGGTACGGGTAAAACCACGGTTATTAAGGCGATACTGCAAATATTTTCCTCATCGGGGATAAGCTATATGCTTTGCGCGCCTACGGGCAGAGCCGCCAAGCGTATGAGCGAAGCATCGGGCAGTGAAGCCAAGACCATACACCGCCTTTTGGAAACGAAGTATAACAGCAAGGGTGAGCAGATATTCGTACACGATGCCCATAACCCGCTACCCTACAGCGCCATAATAGTGGACGAGGTCAGCATGGTGGACGTTTTGCTTATGGAAAACTTGCTGAGAGCCGTCCGTGACGGTACCTATCTTATACTTATAGGGGATAGCGACCAGCTACCGCCCGTAGGGGCAGGCAACGTGCTTTCCGATATTATAGCTTCGAGGGTGTTCCCCGTCATCAAGCTTAACGAGATATTCAGGCAAGCGCGGGAAAGTCTTATAGTCGTTAACGCCCACGCAATCAATTCGGGAGATTTGCCCGAACTTGGCGAGCGCAAAAAGGACTTTTTCTTTATGGAAAGGCAGGATGCCGAGGAGATGACGAAGCTTTTATGCGAGCTTTGCAGTACGAGGCTTCCCAAAACCTACGGCATAGACCCTAAAGCGGATATACAAATAATCAGCCCCACGAGAAAAGGTCCCATGGGCACGAGGGAGCTTAACTCCGCCTTGCAAAACGCACTTAACCCCCACGTAAAAGGGAAAAACGAGTGCAAAATAGGCAGTACCCTTTACCGCGAGGGCGATAAGGTTATGCAAACGCGGAACAATTACGATATACCGTGGATGCAGGACGGCATAGAGGGAACGGGAATCTTCAACGGAGATATAGGGATAATCGTAAAGATCAACACCCACGACCAGAACGCCCTTATAAAGTTTGACGACCGCGTGGCGGACTATGATTTTTCCATGTTTGAGGACGTGGAACACGCTTACGCCGTAACCGTACACAAAAGTCAAGGCAGTGAGTATCCCTTCGTTATAATCCCCTTCTTTGATTTTCCGCCCATGCTTATGTACCGCAGTTTGCTGTATACGGGGGTAACCAGAGCAAAGCAGATATTTATAGGGGTGGGTAAATCCGCACGGCTTGCCCAGATGGTGGCAAACGACCGCAGATTGCACAGAAACACCACACTGAGAGAATTGTTAGAAAGTATTGAATAAAAAGATACTGCAGGACCTATTATCGCCCTGCAGTTTGTCTTTTATATGTGCGTTTTTCAATCATTTCGCTCATTCGGAATAAATAAACACTGCTTTTTCCTCGTGGTCTATGCGTATATTTTTTCCCATAACGCTAAGTATTCCTTTGACGGAGTCGCAGTCAACTATATACTCCCTGAACTCCTGCCTGAAGTTTCTGTAGTTTCCGGGCGCTAATACAAAATAATTGTAGCCGTCGGAATCCGTAAGTGAACCCACGCTCATATCCAAGACGTATTTTTCTTGGTTTATCGTCAGCTCTGCCTTGCCGTCACGTTCCCAATCGCCGCCTACCCATTCATAGCTTGCACCCAGCTCTTTAAACGCCGTAAACAGCGGCAGCTCCACGTATTCATAGGTGTAAGTATAGCCCGTAACGGGGTTATATTCCGAACAGCTTTGGAACCTGGGATGATAGGAAGCGGAGAAATCTATCATATCCTCGCCGTCGATAACAAGCCTGTATCTGTCACCCTCGGTATAACAGTCAAGTATAAGCTGAGTTTGACCCTTGCCGTTGAAATAGACGAGGGCGTAATCCATAGAATGCTTATAAAGGCACTTAACCACGTAGGTATCGTCGTCTTCAAAAATAGGGAGATGCACTTCGGTCTTCACAACCTCGCGGCTCAGCTCATTCTTCGCCAGTTCGCCCACTATAAGTCCAAGATTGTCGGTTTCTATTTCCTCGGTGTTAACAAAGCCTTCAGTAATATACGTGCCTAAAACCTCGGCACTGCCGTCAAGCGCCGCTTTCAGCGTGGGCACGTAGTTATCGGGGGAGGCTACCCCGTCCCCTATATCTACTTTTGAATCCTCGGTTCTCGGTTCTTTCCAAGCGTAGCCTATACCGTAAGGAGCAAGCTCATCAAAGGTTATATGCCCTCTTGCCAAGGCTTTACCTGCGTTTTCCTTGGTGCCGTCCGCATAGGTTATCACGTATAAATAGTTTTCCATGTTACCGTTATAGTAAACGTATTCGTCGTCCATATAAAACGCCTCTATAGCGGCGTCCACGCACACTCCTATACGGGTTTCGAGGAAATTCTCCACGTGGACTATCTCGTAAAGTCCCGCATCCTTCCTCAAAATCATTGCCGCATCAACGCTGTTTACCTCGCCGTCGCAATTATAGTCGGCAGATATTAAAGCGGCTTCATCCAAATCTACAAGCCCCACGTCGTATCTCAGTATATACGCGCTGTCAAGACTGTTGGTTGCACCGTCGCCGTTTACGTCGCCGTCACTTCTCGCCACGTCAAGGGCGTTGGCGGTTATTAAAACGGCGGAAAACACCACGCTTATTGCCAAAAATACTATCAATGCTTTTTTCATTTCCATACCTCCTTTTCTCTTACACTATAATAACGAATTTAAAGGCAAAAACTCTCATATTTTAAAAAAGTATTTTGTTAATTTTGAATTTATATAATCATAATATAATTGAGTAATTATAATAGAAGGGTGATTTTATGGTAAAACTTGCGGGAATCAGTAAAAGCTACGTAGCTAACGATATAAAGGTGCAAGCCCTTAAGGACGTGAATCTGCAATTCAAGCAGGGAGAATTCGTTTCCATCCTCGGTCCTTCGGGTTGCGGTAAAACCACCATGCTTAATATCATCGGCGGTCTTGACAGATACGACAGCGGTGATATAGAGGTCAACGGCAAAAGCACGAAGTATTTTAAAGATAAGGATTGGGACGCTTACCGTAATCATTCCATAGGCTTTGTATTCCAAAGCTATAATCTTATCGGACACCAGACGGTGCTTTCCAACGTAGAGTTGGCGCTGACGCTTGCGGGTGTTTCCAAGCACGAGCGCCGCAAGAGAGCAAAGGCGGCTTTGGAAAAAGTGGGTCTTGGAAAAGAGCTCAAGAAAAAGCCCAACCAACTTTCCGGCGGTCAGATGCAGAGGGTGGCTATCGCACGTGCCCTTATCAACGACCCTGAGATAATTTTAGCTGACGAGCCTACGGGAGCGTTGGACAGCGAAACCAGCACCCAGGTAATGGAAATATTGGCGGAGGTTGCCAAGGAAAAGCTTGTAATAATGGTTACCCATAACGGTGAGCTGGCTGAGCAGTATTCCACACGAATAATAAGGCTGAGTGACGGTGTGGTTATATCGGACAGTAATCCTTGTAATTTAGCAAAGTTCTCCACGTCTCCTGATAAGGAAGAGGACAAAAAAGCTTTAAAAAATAAGTCTATGTCCTTAAAGACAGCGTTCACCCTTTCCATAAACAACCTGTTCACAAAAAAAGGAAGGACTATACTTACTTCATTTGCGGGCAGTATTGGTATTATCGGTATTGCGTTAATACTTTCGATTTCCAGCGGTTTTCAGGGTTATATCGACAGAGTACAGGAAGAAACGCTGTCAACCAACCCTATCACTATTCAATCTGCTACTATGAGCGGCGGTATGGCGGCCATGATGTTTGGCGGTGAGGGCGATAAGGTCAATGCCAACCGAGAGCCTGACACGGTATATTCAAGCACCATGCTTGCGGATATGTTCAATGCCATACAGACCGACGTGCATATTAACGATTTGGAGTCGTTTAAGGAATATATCGAAAGCGACGAGTGCGAGATCAAAAACGTTTCCACCGTTTCCTACGACTACGGCTTGACCCTTAGTTTTTACAGCTCGGACACAAGCAACGGCGTTGTTAAGGCGGATACCGTTGAAATTATCGATATCATATACGAAAGCTTCGTGGGCATTACCTACAGTGATTTCACGAACAGCTTGTCATCCGGTCTTATGGGTGGCTCGTTAAGCGGTTTTTCCAGTTTGATGAACATGGATATGTGGTGCGAGCTTATTAATAATCAACCCTTACTTGACAGCCAATACGAGGTGCTGAAAGGAAATTGGCCCAAGGCTTATAATGAGGTAGTGCTTTGTATTTCGGAAAACTACAATATCAACGAGTTTGTGGAATTCGGTATGAACCTCAGAAGCCGCGAGGAGCTTTACGCTCTTTTAGAGCAAGCTCAGACCAGCGAAGGTATTGAATACGACAAGAATAGCTATAAATTTGAAGATCTGTTAAACACTACCTTTAAGCTTGTGCTTAACAGCGATCTGTACGAAGAACAGTCTGACGGCACTTGGAAGGATATGAGCGATGATGCCGAAGCAATGAAGGAGCTTGTTGACAACGGTATCGAGATCAAGATAGTAGGCATTATCCGCCCCAGAGATGATTCTATAGCACAATCTATGTCTGGCGTATTAGGATACACCGATGATTTGGTTACGGAAATAATAAACAGAACCAACGAAAGCGGCGTTGTCCTTGCACAGAAAGCCTCCCCGGAAACCAACGTTCTTACGGGTAAGCCGTTCAGCAAGGGCGGCACCCCCGAAGCGACGCTTCCCCCTGAACTTGAAGCCTTTGTAAAAGGCTTGGGTGCTGAACTTGAAGCAGAGTTTTATACCCTTATGGGCAACGAAGATACCGCGGTGTGGATGAACTTCATGAAAAAGCTCCCTGACGAGAAAAAGCAGGATTTTGTGACTCTTATGCAAGGCATGAGTCAGAATTCGGGCGACGTTTCGGAAAGCACTTACGAGGAAAATTTGGAGATGTTCGGTTCTGTAGATTTAAACAAGCCTACAAGCATCATCATCTGCCCCACTGATTTTGCCGCCAAGGACACCATAAAAGCCGAGGTGGAAAAATATAACAAAAAAATGCTTGCCGAAACGGGCAACAACGAAAAGGAAATACAGTACACCGATATTTTAGAGCAGTTACTTTCTTCCGTAAGCACGATTATTGAGGTTATTTCTTACGTACTGATTGCGTTCGTTGCAATATCCTTGGTGGTTTCTTCTATAATGATAGGCGTTATAACCTATATTTCTGTTTTAGAGCGAACGAAAGAAATAGGTATCCTTCGTGCCATGGGCGCTTCAAAACACGATATAACGAGGGTTTTCAACGCAGAAACCTTTGTTGTCGGACTTATAGCGGGTTTGATGGGCGTAGGAACCACAGTCTTGCTGAATATACCGGTAAATATGATAATAAACAGCTTTGCAAACCTCGGTAATATATCGGCGCTTCCCGTCAATGCAGGATTTATTCTTGTATGTATCAGCGTGTTCCTCACCATAATCGCAGGTCTTATTCCTTCAAGAATGGCTTCCAAGAAAGATCCCGTTGTGGCACTCAGAACCGAATAAATAGATGTATTGAGTTTCATTTAGCTCAATGCGCGATAAGTCAGAACCACCGGTTGAACCGGTGGCTTGCACAGCCCCTATAAGGGGCAATTACAGGCTTCGCCCCTAAAAGGAGCCACTGAAGTTTGACACCGCATTACACTTACAGGCAGCCGCTCACGTGCGGCTGTCTTTTTTAGCCTATTTATTCTTGGCACCCGTAAACGGGTCTGTATATTCCTTGAAACTTATTTGGTCTGCGGCGTTGTCTTCTTCTATCTGATTTCTGATGTACTCTGCGATTACTTTTTTGTTCCTCCCTACTGTATCCAC
>JAFQHW010000021.1 GCA_017397805.1 Clostridia bacterium
CGTGCCGCCTTTGTATCTCATCACACCTTTCGGTGTGTATTAAAAGCTTTCGCAATGATGATATACAACACTACGTGTTGGTGATATACAATGCTTCGCATTGATGATATGCACGGCTTCGCCGTGATTTTTGTGAGAGTTCGAAGCCATACGCAAAACGGCAAAATATCTTTTTTGTAGCCCATAAACAAAAAACCACCCGATAGGGTGGTTTTTTTTCGTAATGAAGTGCGCCTAACGGCGCATGAAGACGGTTTTAAAAAACAATTTTATAATATACAAGGGCAAAGCCGTTGATTTTTTGCGTTAACGGTTGTATAATAGTACTTAGAAAGGAAAGAAGTATGACCGAAACTAAAAGCAGGATTCAGTTATCCGACCATTTTACATACAAAAGGCTTTTAAGGTTCGTTTTCCCTTCGGTAGCTATGATGGTCTTCACCTCCGTTTACGGTGTGGTGGACGGACTTTTCGTTTCCAACGTGGTGGGGAAGACGCCCTTTGCGGCAATTAACCTTATTTGGCCCTTTATTATGATGCTGTGCGGTACGGGGTTTATGATGGGTACCGGCGGCACTGCCATCGTTTCCAAGACCTTGGGCGAAGGCAAAAAAGAGCTTGCAAATAAATATTTTACAATGCTTACCGTGGCTACCGTGGTTTTGGGTATCGTTCTGTCAGCGGTGGGGATATGCCTCGTCCGCCCCGTAAGCGTAGCCTTGGGCGCGGAAGGCCAAATGCTTGAAAGTGCGGTGCTGTACGGCATTATTTTGCTTATAGCTTTGCCGTTTTTTATGTTACAAACCCTTTTTCAAAGCTTTTTCGTGGCGGCGGAAAAGCCAAAGCTTGGACTTTGGATAACCGTGGGGGCAGGACTTACCAACATAGTACTTGACGCAGTTTTGGTATTCCCCTTCGGGTTGGTGGGCGCGGCGTTGGCAACGGTATTCAGCCAAGTGGTGGGCGGCGTCATCCCCCTTTTATATTTCTTCAGGAAAAACGGCAGCCTTCTGCGGTTTACAAAAACAAAATTCTACGGCAAGGTTCTGCTCAGAACCTGCACCAACGGTATGTCGGAGCTTATGGGCAATATCTCCGCCTCCCTTATAGGCACGCTGTTTAATATACAGCTTATGAGCCTGGAGGGGGAGAACGGAGTTTCTGCCTACGGTGTCATAATGTACGTGTCGTTTCTGTTTGCCTCCATATTCTTCGGATACTCGGTGGGCAGTGCCCCCGTTATAGGCTATAACTACGGTGCAGAAAACAAAGAGGAGCTTAAAAGCCTTTTCAAAAAGAGCCTAAGGCTTATGATCCTCGGCGGCGCTGTGATGGCGGCGGCAAGTATCTCGGCGTCAAGACCGTTGTCCGAAATATTCGTTGGCTATGACAGGAAGCTTTGCGATATGACGGCGCACGGATTCGTTTTGTACGCCTTCCATTTCTTGCTGTGCGGTGTTAATATCTTTGCCTCTTCCATGTTTACGGCTCTTAATAACGGAATGGTTTCCGCTATCATCTCCTTCCTCAGAACCTTCGGCTTTCAGGTGGTGCTGGTGCTTACCTTGCCTATGGTTTGGGGAATCGACGGTATATGGCTTTCCGTTACCATTGCGGAGGTGCTGGCATTACTTGTAAGCATATTCTTTATTTTGAAGAATAAAAATAAATACGGATATATGTAAAGGGAGGTTTTATCATGAAGAAAATCATCACCGTAGGACGTGAATTCGGCAGTGGAGGCAGAGAGCTGGGACGTCGTTTGGCGGAAGAGTTGGGTTTTGAGTACTACGACAAAGAGATAGTAAGCGAAATTGCCAAGAAAACCTCGCTTTCCGAGGGGTACGTAAAAAGCGTGTTGGAAAGCAAACCCCATCAGCTTTATCCCATAACCATCGGCAGAACCATGGCTATCGTGGGCGATTATCAGTTCAGTCAGCTTCAAACCGTTTATCAGGCTCAGGACAGCATTATTAAAGATTTGGCAAGCAAGTCGGACTGTGTAATAGTAGGCCGTTGTGCCGATTATATTTTAAGGGAGCATGATCCCTACCGTATCTTCGTGTATGCGGATATGGAAAGTCGCCTTCGCCGTTGCAGGGAGCGCGCCGTTGAAGGCGAGGACCTGAGCGAGAAAGCCTTGAAACAGCATATCCAGGATATCGATAAGGGCAGGGCAAAGTACTATGACTTTTATACCGGTCAAAAGTGGGGCGCTAAAGAGAATTACGATTTGCTTCTTAACACCACCGATAGGGATATAAAGAACCTTGTTCCTCACTTGGCGAATCTTATAAGGAATATGTAAGGGTGCGGAGCTGTAAAAAACGCAAGTTTTTTACAGCTCTTTTGTATGGGAGATAGGAAAAAATGGTTGAAACGGACACAAATCCGCCCGTTAGCCGTACGGTTAGTACGTCGAGGGCGGATTTTGTTCGTAGCAAAAAATATAAATTGAATGAAAAAACTCGTTCTTCGAGTTTTTACCTCGCATTAATAAATGCCCTTTTTTGCGGTTCAGCCATTTTTTGCATCTCCTTATATTTTACCTACTTCCGCAACAGCTTTAACAAGGGCATCCACATCCTCTGCGGTGTTGCTTTTGCCGAAGCTTGCCCTTATTGCTCCGTATTTCCCCGTGGAGAGGGCGGTGTGTGCAAGGGGAGCGCAGTGCAGTCCTCCTCTTACGAAAACTCCTTTTTCCGCCAAGGCTTCCGCCGCCTTTTCCGATTGTATGCCGTCTATATTAAAGGCTACTACCGGCGCGTAGCCTCCGTCCCAGCCGGTGGCGTACACCGTAACGCCTTTCAGCGCTTTAAGTGCTTTTACCGCCTCGGCTCTTAGACTCTCCTCTTTTTCGCTCTCAAGCTTTAAGGCTTTGCAGGCGGCGGCAAGTGCGGCAATTCCCGTAACGTTTGCAGTGCCCGCCTCTAATCTTTCGGGCAGTACGGGCGGCATAAAACGATCTTTGCTGGCGGTGCCCGTGCCCCCTTCTATCAGCGTTTTAAAGTTTAACTCTCTGCGGGGATGTACTGCCAATCCACCCACGCCCATAGCGCCGCCCAAGCCTTTATGACCGGGAAAGCATATCACGTCTGCCCCCAGCTCTTCAATATTAACGGGAAGATGTCCCGCACTTTGGGCGCAGTCTACTATGGTTATAATTCCTTTTCGGTGCGCTTCTTCGCATAACTCCTTTACGGGCAGTTTTATACCGCACACGTTGGAAGCGTGGGTAAAAACCGCCAGGCTTACTCCGTCCTTCATCTTTTTTGTTGCGGTTTGCAAGCTCCTCTCGCTGCTGTTTAAGTCTATATCTAAGATGCGCAACCGCCGCGGAAATACGGAGTACAAGGGGCGAAGCACCGCGTTGTGCTCCATAACGGAGCATAAGGCATCCCCTTTACCTACCGCTAAGCCTTTTATTGCAATATTAAGGGCGGCGGTGGCACTTCCCGTCAGCACTATCCTTTCGGGAGCGGTACCGAACAGCTCGGACAGTACTTCTCTGCAACCGTAAATCGTTTCCGATGCCTTTACCGCCAAGGGATGACCGCCCCTGCCGCCGTTTCCGCAGGTATAAAAAGCCTCCTTCATGGCGTTCAGTACGTCCTCGCTTTTGGGGAAAGAGGTGGCGGCGTTATCCAAATAAACCATAGCCGTCACTCCCTTGTTGTGCCCAATACGCTTATGCCGCTTCCCGACAGTAGGCTCAAGGCCTCTACTTCTCTCGTAACGTCCGACATTTTAAGTCCGTATCCGCAACCGCGTACCGCAGTAACGGAGGGTGTGCGCGTAAGCGTGGTGTATATTCTGTATCTTGCCAAAAGCTTTTGTGCTTTGATGGCATAGGTTACCGATGAAAATATTAGGGTCATTTGTCACCCATCCTTTGCTTTGGGATAATCCCAATGACAGTATATGCAAAGGGCGGGGATAAGGGTGCAGCGGGGATAATAAAAAGGATATGGCTGACTTGCCATATCCTCAAGCTGATGACAAACCTTGTCATCAGCTTGGCAGAGTGCTGAGAAAGAGCGCAGACAAGACGAACCGAGGCGAAAACTGTTATGCCACCCCATTACTCACTTCGTTCGTAACGGGGACCCCGACGGTACTGCAAGCCGAGGTTCGTTTTGAACGAAAAAATATAACAAAATACAGAAAAATAAGGAGGTTTGTCCTCCTTATTTTTCTACTTCATTATATTTGTTTGCTTTCTTTTTCGTGCTCCGTGCCTTTGTCAGCGGTCTGAGGATATGGCTGACTTGCCATATCCTTCGCAATAGTGATGTCGTTTATTTGCCCACTTTTATCTCTGCGCTTACGCCTTTGTTCCAATCCTTGCCCGCACTGTTTTTAACGTCCAACCAATTATCGGAGGTGTGTATGCTTTTAAGGCTTTTACACTCCCAAAAAAGCCCCTCGCTTATCGCATCAAGCTTTTTGCCGAAGCGTACGTCGGTTAATGCACTGCAATCGGAAAAAGCATATTTGCCTACGTAAACGGTGCTTTCAGCCATGGTAACGGAGCTTATGCTTTTACAACCGCAAAAAGCGTAATCCGCAATAATGGTAGTGTTTTCTCTAACGGTTATGGCACCGCTTGCGGTGCTTTTGGAATCGATAAGCAGTGTGCCCGAATAAAGAATACCGTTCTTCCAATTAGAGCCTTCGTTATAATAAGCGGTGGCATAAAGAGCATCGTAGCCTACGCTTTTTACGGTTTTGGGAAGAGAAATGACCGTAGCGGCGGAACAACCGTACAAAGCGCCTTCACCCAAATCGGTAAGACCGTTTTTAAAAACGAACTCTGTTATCTTACTGCAATTCATAAAAGCAAAATTGCCCACGGATCTAAGGCTTTTGGGTAAAACCACCGAGGTTGCATCGCCGCATTTATAAAAGGCATAGTCGCCTATCTCGGTAATCCCCTCGCCGATAATTATTTTGGTTATTTTATCGTCAGAGTCAAGCTCGTGCCATTCATCCGGCTTTAAAGGGTCAAAGTCCTTTATCGCACCGGTTCCGCTTATGGTCAGCACGCCCTTATCAGAAATTGACCAACTTATATTTTCTTTTAGAACCGTGTTTTTAAGAATATAAAATGCTGAAAACAGCAAAGATACTACTAAAACCCCGATAAACAGCTTCGTTATAAACTTCTTGTTTTCAGGATCGCTCAAAAAGCTTTTTTTGCCTTTACCCATAAAAGCACCTCCAATATCAGCACGTTAAGTTTATCACATAGGGCAATTTTTGTCAACGGGGAATATTTTTTTGCATACAGAGGTATAAATATTTTGTAACTGAAACTTGTCAAGATTAGTGGACAGAAAGAAGAGTGAAAAAGTAAAAATTCCCCGAACAAGTTCGAGGAATTTTTGGTGACCCGTAGGGGAGTCGAACCCCTGCCTTCGCCGTGAGAGGGCGACGTCTTGACCACTTGACTAACAGGCCGTGCAATGTATATTATCACAAAGACCGAGTTTTGTCAATACTTATTTTTAATTTTTTCAAAAAAGAGGGGATGCAAGGCATGGACCGAGAACAGAAGAAGGACACGGTAATAAACGTCTTATATTACGGCTTTGTTTCCGTGGCGGTTATAGCGGCGGGGTACCTTGGATTTAAGTATCTTTTGCCGGTTATCTCTCCTTTTGCCGTTGCGTTTCTCGTGGCGGCGCTTCTTAATCCCCTTATGCTTTTTTTGGAGAAGAGGGCAAGGATTCCCCGTAAGATAGGCGGCTTTTTGTTGGTTGCCCTTGCGGTGGCGGCGGTTTTTGCTATTATATTTTTGATTTTGCAACGGGGTGTAGAGGAGATCGGCAGACTGGCGGATACGCTGTCCTCACTGAAATGGGAGGATTTTGTGCCCATGAGAGAAAGAATAAACGCGCTCCTTTTGCATCTGCCGGGTATGGACGGCGGCGCAGATTTAGAAGCCTTTTGGAAAAATGCCGAGCTTAAGGTGACGGGGGTTCTTGAACGAAGCGTGCCTAATCTGGAAAGCGGAATCTCCATGCTTACGGGACTGTTTACGGGGTTGTTTGACGTGGTGCTCAGCTTTTTCGTGACCGTTATAGCTTGCTATTATATGACCGTTGACCGCGCAAAAATATCGGGTGCCGTTTACAGCCTGTTCCCCGAAAGAATCAGCGAGTGGCTGAAAAAGCTTAAAAATTCTCTTATGTCCACGGTGGGCAAGTACCTTAAAGCCTACGGACTTATAGTGCTGATAACCTTTACCGAGCTTTTCGTGGCGTTTACGGTTTTAAGGGTGGACTATGCCTTGCTTTTGGCGGCGGTGATCGCCCTTATCGATATTCTGCCCGTGCTTGGTACGGGGATAGTGCTTGTGCCTTGGGCGCTTTTTGCGCTGTTTGTGCGTGGAAAGCTGTATCTTGGCGTGGGACTTTTGGTAAGCTACGGAATCATCACCTTCGTAAGGCAGATAATAGAGCCGAAGATAGTGGGAAGCTATATCGGTATGCACCCCCTTGCTACGCTTATCGCCATGTTTGCGGGGCTTAAACTCTTCGGTGTGGCGGGCATGCTTCTGTTGCCCGTGGTGCTTATGGGCATAAGAAACTTAGAGCCTAAAATAACTATTGCAAAAACAAAGCCGCAGTAGTATAATATACTATGTATATTTGTAAGTTGGGAGAATTTGTGTGTTTGCGGATACTGTATTTGAGTACGGAGTAAAAGGAAGCGAGCTTTCCTCTATGAAGGTGGGCGGAGAGGTATACCGAGTATGCCGTCCCAAGAGTATAGAGGAGCTTTGCGCCGTAATTGCAGAACTTAACGAAAAAAACGAAGAATATATTGTTTTGGGTAACGGAAGCAACGTTATATTTACCGATAAGGGTTACCGCGGGACGGTTGTGCTTACGGAGAATTTAAAAAGCGTTACTTCTACCGATAACGGCTACGTGGCAGAGGCGGGGGTTATGCTGTCCTCTTTAAGCTACAAAGCCGCTAAGGACGGATTTTCAGGCTTGGAGTTTGCCTACGGTATCCCCGGCACTGTAGGCGGCGGCGTGTATATGAACGCAGGCGCTTACGGCGGCGAGATGAAGGACGTGCTTACTAAAATAATCTGCTGCGACAAGGCGGGACGTATCACCGAGCTTGATTCAGCTCAAGCAAAGCTTTCTTACCGACACAGTCTGTTTATGGAAAAAGAACTTTACATATTGGCGGCGGAGTTCGCATTGCAAAAAGGCAACCCCCGTGAGATAACCGAAAAAATGGAAGAGAACATGGGTAAAAGATGCTCTAAACAACCCCTTGAATATGCAAGCTGCGGCAGTACCTTTAAAAGACCCGAAGGATATTTTGCAGGCGCACTTATAGAGCAAAGCGGTCTCAGAGGCTATTCCGTAGGCGGGGCACAGGTGTCGGAAAAGCATTGCGGATTCGTGATAAACCGCGGAGAAGCTACCGCAAGCGACGTTATTGAGCTTATAGAGTATATAAAATCCACGGTGCTTGAGAAAACGGGGGTAGAGCTTCAAACGGAGGTAGAAATTTACTGATGTCGGTGTCGCTGGAGATAAAAGAGTTTTTGATAAACGATATAGAGCGCCGCAAGGATTGCTGTAAGGAATCTTTTGATAAAGGGCGCAAGGGCGAGATATACAAGGAGCGGTGCCCTGCTTGCCGTTCCTCCTTCGTGGGCGGCGTGTTCGTGGGGTTCGGCTCCGTTACCGACCCCGAAAAGGCGTTCCATTTGGATATGCGCCTATCCGTTCCCTTGGCGGACAAGCTTTGCGCCATGTTGACGGAGGAGTCTATAGAGCCGCACCGCCACAGCTTAAAGGGCGGCAAGGAACGGATTTACTATAAGGTCAGCTCCGCTATCGGCGATTTTTTGACCTATATAGGCGCCACGCGCTTTGCCTTGACGGTAATGGAAAAAGAGGTATATAACAGCGTGAAGTTTAAGGAGAACAGAGAAGCAAACGCGGTTATAGCAAACCTTGACAGACTTGCAACGGCGGCGGCGGAGCAGATGCTCAGCATAAGCGCGCTTAAAAAAAGCGGTGTGCTGGAAAGTCTGCCCGAAGAACTTAAAGAAACCGCAAGACTTAGGGAAGCAAACCCCGATATGTCGCTGGCGGAGCTGTGTCAGCAGTTTAATCCGCCCATAAGCAAATCGGGACTTAACCACAGATTAAAACGCTTAAACGAGGAAGCGAAGAAGATAAAAGAGCAATAGTAGCCAAAGAATTGTAATCCGGATTCGGATTATAATACTTTGGCTACACAGAAAGGCGGTGGGAATATGGCGTTTACGCATTTGCATTTGCATACTGAATACAGCTTGCTGGACGGAGAATGCCGTATTGACCGCCTACCCGATGCCGTCCTTGCCGCAGGGCAAGGTGCGGTTGCCATAACCGACCACGGCAATCTGTACGGTGCGGTGGATTTCTACCGCGCTTGCAAAAAGAAGGGCGTAAAGCCCATTATCGGCTGTGAAATGTACGTAGCGCCTAAAAGCCGTACGGATAAAACCTACAGCAGCGTTATGTACCATCATTTGGTGCTTCTTTGCAAGAACAACGAAGGCTATAAAAATTTAATGAAGCTTAATACCGATGCCTTTCTGAACGGTTTTTATATGAAGCCGAGGACGGATATGGATACCCTGCGCCGTCACAGTGAGGGACTTATTGCCCTCTCCGCTTGCTTGTCGGGCAGTATCCCCTCTGCAATTCTGGCAGACGATATGGCTAGTGCAGAAAGGGAGGCAAAGGCACTTAAAGGCATATTCGGCAACGATTTTTATTTGGAGCTTCAGCGCCACGGACTTGAAGAGCAGACTAAGGTGAACAACGCGCTTTTGGCGCTGGCCTCCAAGCTTTCCGTCCCCATAGTGGCTACCAACGACGTGCATTATTTGACAAAAGCCGATGCGCTTACTCAAAAGCTTCTTATGTGTATCCAGATGGGCAAGACCATGTCTGACGAGGACGTAGGCTTTTCCACTGAGGAGTTTTATTTGAAATCTACGCAGGAGATGGAAGCGATTTTTAGCGACCTGCCTCAAGCTATAGAGAACACCGGCCGTATAGCGGATATGTGCAACGTGGAATTTGAGTTCGGCGTAATGCACTTGCCGAAATACGCACCGCCCGCCCCCTACGATAGCTACGGCTACTTGGAAAAGCTGTGCATGGACGGCTTTAAAGAATATTTTAAGGCGGGTATTATAAAAGGAAATAAGGGAAAATATATAGATAGACTGTCCTTGGAGCTTAGCATTATCAGCTCCATGGGATTTGTGGATTATTACCTTATCGTTTGGGATTTCGTGCGGTACGCAAAGTCCAAAAATATCCCCGTAGGGCCGGGAAGAGGCTCCGGTGTCAGCTCCTTAGCGGCATACTTCTTGGGGATAACCGGTGTTGACCCCATTGAAAACGAACTGCTTTTTGAGCGTTTTCTTAATCCGGAGAGGGTTTCCATGCCCGATTTTGATATAGACTTCTGCGACGAGCGACGGGGAGAGGTAATCGACTACGTGGCACGCAAATACGGCGAGGACCACGTGGCGCAGATTATAAACTTCGGTACCCTTGCTTGCCGTCAGGCTGTCCGCGACGTGGGCAGAGCGTTGGGAATGCCCTACGCCCGCGTGGACGAGGTGGCAAAGCTTATACCCCGCAGTATAGGAATCGGCGTGGACGAGGCGTTGGCTTCGGGCAAGGAACTGCGGGAGCGATATAAGCTAGACAATACGGTAAAAACTTTAATAGACTACGCAAAAGCCTTGGAGGGCAGACCGCGCAATATAAGCCAGCACGCTTCAGGTGTGGTGGTTGCGGATAAGCCTTTGACGGAGTATTTGCCCTTGGCTACTTCTACGGGTTCGATACTTACCCAGTTCCCTATGAATACCGTGGCAGATTTGGGGCTTTTGAAGATAGATTTTTTGGGGCTCAGATTCCTTACTGTTATAGATAAGGCTTGCCGTCAGGTGGCGGAGAGGGTGAAAGGCTTCAGCGCCGAAACCATCCCCTTTGATGACGAGGCTACCTATAAAATGCTGAGCGACGGTCAGGGAGTAGGACTTTTTCAGTTGGAAAGCGAGGGTATGTGCGCTTTGCTTGGGCGCATTTCTCCCCGATGCCTTGACGATATTACCGTGGCAATATCCCTTTACCGTCCCGGCCCCGCTAAATTTATAGACAGCTATTTGGAAAACAGAAAGAACCCCGATGCCATAAGCTACGGCTCTCCCGAACTTGAGGAGGTGCTTAGCAGTACCTACGGGTGTATGATATACCAGGAGCAGGTGATGCGTATCTGCGTTCTCGTGGCGGGGTATTCCTACGGACGGGCAGATATGGTGCGCCGTGCCATGGCAAAGAAGAAGCCTGATGAAATGGCAAAGGAGCGCGCAAGCTTCGTAGAGGGTGCGGCAAGCAAAGGAATGGCAAGGGATAAGGCAGAGGAGCTTTTTGACAGCATAGCCGGCTTTGCATCCTACGCTTTTAACAAAAGCCACGCGGCGGCTTATGCGGTGCTTGCATACCGCACCGCTTATTTAAAATGCCATTACCCCAAGGAATATATGGCTTCTCTTTTAAACTCCGTGCTTGGCGATAACGGCAAAATGCGCTTGTACCGTCAGGAGTGTCAACGGATGGGGTTTGATATTTTACCTCCCGACGTTAATAAAAGCGTGGACTTTTTCTCCGTGGAGGAGGAGGGTATCCGCTTCGGTCTTGCGGGCATAAAAAACGTCGGCAAGGCGTTTGCGGCAAAGCTTGCGGCGGCAAGAGAAAGCGGCGGAAAATTTAAAAGCTTTGAGGATTTTCTGGTGCGCGTTCAGGGCGGAGGAACTTCCCGTATGACGGAGGCGATGGTGCGTTGCGGTGCCATGGATTCCTTCGGTAAAGCGAGAAGCGTTATGGTTGGCGCTCTCGACAGCTCGGGAGATAAGCTTTACCATATAAGAAACGCGCGGTCTGCAGGGCAGATAGGACTTTTTGAAAGCCTTGGGGATGAAAGCGGAGATATACGGCTTGATTATCCCGATCTGCCCGAATACGACAGACGGCAAATGCTTGAAGACGAAAAGGCTCTTACGGGCATATACCTTACGGGGCATCCCTTGGCAGAGTATGCCGAGAGCGCTAAGGCGATGGGCGCCATCGATACGGTGGCGTTGACCGAAAGGTATAAAAACGGCACCCTTAAAGAGGGGCAAAACCTCAGCCTTTTGGGTATGGTCACCTCTAAAACACAAAAGGTAACGAAAAACGGCGGAGTAATGGCGTTTTGCGGCTTTGAGGATATGTTCGGTGAAACGGAACTTATCGTGTTCCCCAAAACATTGGAGCAGTACGCCCCCTTGCTTTTGGAGGGGAAGGTGCTTTTAGTCAGCGGTGAGCTGAGCGTGCGTGAGGCTTACGACGATGACAGTGAGGACGAGATAAAGCTTATCCTTAAATCGGCACAGCTACCCGACGTAAAGACCGACGACCTGTATATAAAGGTCACGGAAGGGAATATAAGCCGCTTGGATAAGGCTATGGCTGAGATAGAACGTCGGTACGGCAACGGCAGAGTGCGTATTTATTATCAGCAAACGGGCAAGCTGTATTCCCCCAAGGGTGTTACCTGTAACCCCGACGGCACTTTACTCACCGCATTAAGGCGGATCATGGGTGAGGAGAACGTTGCTTTAAAGAAAAGGAGCGATTAAATATGGCTTTTATAAATAAAGGTCAGGAAAAGGATACGAGATATTCACGCATTGCCCCCATATGCAAGGCGCTTTGGGTGTTTTTCAGGGTGCTTTCATATATATCGGGCATTTTGGTAGGACTTTTGGGCGTTATGGCGGTGGTGCTTATTTTCGTTAACGTAACCGCCGAGGAGATGCTGTTCACCCCTTATATGAAGGTGGTGGAGGAAGGCGGAGTTCGGATGTTTGACGTGCGCTTAGGCAACGGTGTTGAGGTGTTCCGCCCCTATGACGATGTAGCTATGACCAGCATCAAGGGTGCGGTTTACGCAGGACTGTTCAGCCTTATGGCGGCACTTGCGGTTTGTATGCCCGTGTTCCATTTTTTGTCTAAGCTTATGAAGAACGTATCTGCGGGGAAGGTGCTGGTGCCCGATAACGCCAACTCCGTTAACTACATAGGGCTTTCCATTATGGTGGGCAACCCCATAGTACTTCTTATAAACAGATTCTTCAATTATAAGCTTATCAGCTATTTCGTGCAAGATATAAAACTGGAGTTTGATTTCGGCATAGACCTTTTCGGCTTCATTTTAGGCTTGCTTATTATAGTTATCGGCACGATCTACGGCTACGCCTGTACCTTGCACAAGGAAGAAATGGCGCTTGTTTTAAGGGACAGTGATTAGAAAGGCGGTCCATCATGGAAGAAAAAGATTTAAAAAATACGCCCGATGAGGGCAATAAAAAAGGCCTGTTCGGCAAGGTTGCCAAAATGGGCGCGGCATATCCTTTGCAGGTGGCACTTTACGCGTTGTACAAGGTTATAACCTGGATAATAAACATAGTGCTTACGGTGCTTTTGGTAGGCGTAATATCCGCGGCAGTAGTCTGCGCCGCCTTCATTATTTACATCAAAAGCTATATCGACCCTAACTTTACGGGCCTCGACAATCTGGAATTCGACAGCAGTCTTTCCACCACCATAAGCTATCTTGACGAAGACGGTGTTGAGGTTGCCTTCGACAGCCTCGCGGGTACGGAGAACCGTTCCTGGGCGGATTATGACGAGATACCCAAAGACCTTATTAACGCTTATATAGCCATAGAGGATAAGCGCTTTTGGGACCATCCCGGTGTAGACTATCGCCGTACCGCCAACGCGGTTTTAAACTTCGTTGCTTCTACGGGGGATAAATCCGGCGGCTCTACCATAACCCAACAGCTTATAAAGAATGTTTCCGGCGACGATGAAGCTACCATACAGCGTAAGGTGCAGGAGATACTGAGGGCTATTTCCGTAACCAAGCAGTACAGCAAACAGCAGGTTATGGAGATGTACCTTAATACCATATTCCTATCTCAAAACTGCTACGGTGTTAAGACCGCGGCAATGGAATATTTCGGCAAGGAGCTTTCGGAGCTTAATTTGGTGGAATGTGCCGCCCTTGCAAGTATCCCTAAGTCTCCTACCAAGTACGACCCCGCAAGAAACCCCCAGCATAATCTTGAACGCAGAAATTTGGTTCTTGACCAGATGTTAGAGCAGGGACTTATCAGCGAGGCGGAGCATAAGACCTACTACAACGCACAGCTTGAGCTTAATACGGACAGCGAAGCGGAAGAAAGCGAAAGCAACCACAACTACTTCGTAGATGCGCTTATTGAGCAGGTAACGTCCGATCTGTGCGACGAGTTCGGCTACGATAAGGCTACCGCTACCCGTTATCTGTATTCGGGCGGTCTTACTATCGTCACCACCATGGATCCTATGATACAGCAGTCCATGGAAACCGTGTTTACGGAAACGAGCCACGATTATTTGTATCTGCAAGGTGAAACCGTCGTGGGTAACAAGGGCGTAATCCCTCAGGCGGCAATGGTTATTATGGCGCCCGAAAGCGGTGACGTTTTGGGTATAGTCGGCGGCAGAGGCGAAAAGAAGGGTAATCTCGGCTTTAACCGCGCCACCCAAAGCCGCCGTCAGTGCGGTTCTTCCATCAAGCCCTTATCCCTTTATACCCTTGCGGTCGAGGAAGGACTTATTACGGCGGGTACGGCGGTGGACGACGTGCCTACCATGAAGAACGATGACGATAATTATTGGCCTACCAATATGCCCAACAGATTTTACGGACTTATTGACGTTAACTTTGCGGTTATCAAATCCCTTAACACCATACCCGTAAAATTGGTAAATCAGCTTACGCCCCAAAAATGCTTTGACTTCTTGCAGGATACCTTGGGATTTTACAGCATCGTAGAGGCTCAGCAGGTGGGCGGCGCGATCTACTCCGACGTGGCGCTGGCACCCTTGGCGCTGGGCGGCTTTACCTACGGTGTTACCGTTTTGGAGATGACGCAGGGCTATTGTATGCTTGCCAACAACGGCACTACTTCCGACGCCCGTCTTTACAGTCAGATAAAGGACAGCAAGGGCATTATAATCATAGATAACGCTCCCAAGCATAAATTGGCGGTAAGCGAAGACAGCGCCTTCGTAATGACGGGTATGCTTATGAACGTTGTGGAGCAGGCAGGCGCTACCGGTACCCGCGTTACCGTGGACGATAAGTACGGCATAGAGGTTGCGGCAAAAACCGGTTCAACCAACGATGACCGTGACAGATATTTTATGGCTTACACCCCCGAATACGTGGGCGGTGTTTGGTTTGGCTACGATAACAACAAAGCGCTAAGCGGTTTCCTTTATAACCCCGCACTGAGCCTTTGGGACAGAACCTTTGACCAGATCTACGGCAATCTTGAGGCTAAGGGCGTGGAATACGTTAAGGAATTCGACCGTCCCCGTGACGTTATAGAGGTGGAATATTGCGCCGTATCCGGCAAGTTGGCTACGGATTCTTGCCATAGAGATATTTATTATTACGACAACGCAAGCAACAAGTTTACGGGCAGTGCCGTAACCAAGGGATATTTCGTTATAGGCACACAGCCTACGGAAAAGTGCGATTGCCATATAGACGTTAAGTACGACCGCAAAACTCAGGCTATTTGCTTTGACGGTTGTAATTGCCCCGAAAAGGACTTGATTACCGTGTCCTTCAGGCTTAATAACGAGCGTTCCTTCGACTCTTACGTGGCAGTACTTGACGGCGACTGTATATACAAGGATATACCCGACGATTACGTGTTCCCCACCAACAAAAAGCTGCCTTATTTTGCTAATTTGTATCCTGACGGAACCTATTTCGGTTACGTGGGCGGCAGTGCCCTTCCTCGCAACCGCGTGTGCATAGAGCACTACAACAAAGACGAGGAAGAGGACAAAAAAACCGAAGAATCGGAGGATTAAGCCAATGGAAGCGGCGAAGGACGACTGTGTTGTATTAGCCATAAAGTTGGGCGAAGGAGTAATGCGTGCAGGTGGCGAGACCTACAGGGCAGAGGAGTGTTGTGAGCGTGTTTTAAGCGCTTGCGGTGCCTCCGAAATAAGCGTAGTGGCTTTCCCTACGGCGATATTGATAAGCGCGGACGTGGACGGTGCTCATAGGACGGAGATAGTTTCCATAAAGCACAGAAGCGTGGACCTTAAAAAAATTGAGGAGTACAACGGTATTTCCCGTATGGTTGCGGAGGGGAAGATGGGCGTTGATAAAGCTCTCGCTGCTATCAGAAGCTCTGACAAGGAAAGACCTTTCCTCTCCATAGCGTTTACTGCTCTTGCCGCAGGCTTTTTTGCATTCGTATTCAACGGCGGTGTATGGGATTTTCTCCCAACCTGCCTGATAACTTTTATAGCTACGGCTTTCAAGCACTGCGCAGACCGTTTGCTCACCTTGAATTTTTTATCGACTATGGGAAGCAGTATGATCGTAACGGCGCTGGCACGGTTTACGGTTGCGGCTTTTCCCGTCTGCAGTCAAGAGGCGATGATCGTAGGCGGAATTATATCTATGCTGCCGGGACTTGCTCTTACCAATTCCTTGAGAGATACCATAAGCGGCGATTTTATATCGGGCGCCGCCAGGATGTTTGAAGCCCTCGTTACCGCTATAGTTCTTGCCGCAGGGGTAGCGATAGTGCTGTCTTTTTAGGGGGGCGGATATGGAATACGTTGGTATAATAGTTGCGGCGGCAGTAGCAGTTGCCTTTTATGCGCTAAGCGTGCGCTCCAGTCTTAAAAATGCCCTTATATCAGGGATTTTAGGCGGCACAAGCTATGGATTTTACTTGCTCTTGAGCAATTACGTTAATCCTATAACTTCGGTGTTTTTTGCAACACTTACAGGATGTTTAAGCGCAGAGCTGGCAGCAAGATGGGCAAAAACCCCCGCAACGGTATTTTCAATTCCCGTAATTATACCGTTGGTGCCGGGACTGATGCTGTATAACACTATGCTGAAGTTTGGGCAAGGAGATACAGCCGGCGGCGGGAAAGGCGTGGTAGATACTTTGATTTTGGCAGGCGGTATGTCCCTTGCGGTAACCTTGGCAACCCTTATTGCAAAGCTGATAACCGCTATAGGAAAACGAATAGAACAGAAAAAATAAAAATATAACAAGACGAAAACAACAAGATATGCAAAAAAATCATGCACATCTTGTTGTTTTTGTTATATTTTTTATTCCCCTTGCATATATAACAATGGAGGGAAATATATGAAAGAAGGAATTTTTGCGCTTCTTACGGCGGCGGCGATCTCCGTTACGGCGGTACCCCAAGCGGCATCTGCGGTAAGTCCCGAAGTGGGTGAATACCTGACGCGGATGGCAACGGGAACCCTTTACGTCCGTTATGACGGTGAGGACAAGTCTGTGCCCGAGTCGGAGGCGGTACCCGAACTGCCGTTTTTTGAAAGCGAAATTGAAGAATCACCAGAAGAAAGCATGGGAGCGGATTTGCCCGAAATACCCCAAGGCGCCGTAGCGGTGCAGGCGGTAAACCTATCGCGGCTTGAGGTTACGGAAACACCGCGCCTGCTACTTGCCAACGAAACCAAGTTTACCGTTAATTTGGATAACCTTGCCGATAAAACGCAGAAGATAAAATCGGGGGCGGTGCTTATAATACATACCCACGGTACGGAAGCGTATCTGCCGCCGAACGTGGAGTACTATATGGAGGGGGAGGACTTCCGCAGTACTGATAAAAAGGAGAACGTGGTTGCGGTAGGGGAGGAGTTTGCCGCCGTTCTCAGGGCAAACGGCATAGAGGTTTACCACGACCAAACCATGTACGACGAGCACTCCTATACCAACGCCTACGCCGCATCCCGCGCCGCCTGCAGGCAGTGGCTTGCTGACCATCCCGAAATACGCTATATTATAGATATACATAGGGATGCCGTGGGAGAAACCCAAAAGCCCCTATGCATAATAGACGGCGTAAAAACGGCGCAGGTAATGCTGGTTATAGGCACCAACGAGGCGGGCGCCAACCATAGCGGCTGGCAGGACAATTTAAGCGTGGGAGCAAAGTACCAACGGCATTTAAATAACTATCCCACCCTTGCAAGACCCGTGTATTTGCGTCGCGCCAGCTATAATCAACAGCTCTGTAAGGGAAGTATGCTTATCGAAATAGGAAGCGCCGCCAACACCATAGACGAGGCGAAGGCGGCGGCAAAACTATCGGCAGAAGCCTTTTGCAAGCTGTATAATGAATTAAAATAACTACCCCTTTTAAAAACCGCAGTGCTTTTGGGATAGAAAAAAGGATGAAACGGACATAAAACCGCCTGTTAGGCGTACAAAGGTACGTCGAAGGCGGTTTTCGTTCGCAGCAAAAAAATATAATTTAATTAAGAAAACTCGTTTTACGAGTTTTTACCTCACGCCTAAAAAGGTTCTTTTTTGCGGTTCAGACGTTGTCGGGGCCCTCGCGAAGTCGTTAGACTTCGTGGGGTGACTTTCCATCCCAAAAGTCAGCCTTTCCAGCCGCCGTCTATACAAAGCACCTGCCCCGTTATATAAGACGCGTTATCCGATGCCAAAAACAGCGCCGCCGCCGCTACGTCCTCCGCCTTACCAAGCCTTTCGAGAGGAACGCTGTTGACTATTTCCTCCACGTCGTTTACGGTAAGGTTTGCATTCATATCCGTGTCGATAACACCGGGAGCCAAGCAGTTAACCCTTACTCCCGAAAAGCCTACTTCCTTGGAAAGTGCCTTGGTAAGCCCGATTATCGCCGCCTTTGCCGTGGAATAATCCACCTCGCAGGAGGCCCCCACGTCACCCCAAACGGAGGATAGGTTTATGATAACACCGCTTTTCTTGCTCACCATATCGGGCAAAAAAGCGCGGATGCAGTTCAAGGTGCCGAAAAGATTTACAGAGTACATTCTGTCGGCATCTTTGGGATTCACGTACTGAAACAGACCGAAAAGACTTATCCCCGCGTTGTTGATAAGCACGTCAACGCTTATTCCTCTGCGGCAAAGTTCGTCTTTAAAGGCTATGACCGCCTCTCTGTCGCTTACGTCAAAGGAAAAAGCCTCACAGCCGATCTCTTCACATAAAGCTTTTGCCGCCTCGTGGCTTTTTTCGTAATTTATAAGCACTCTGTAGCCTTCCTTGGCAAACAGACGTGCCGTGGCGGCACCGATACCTCTGGCACCGCCCGTTATCAATACGGTCTTCATAGGCTTATATCCGTCAATATGGGCAGAACCATGGGCTTCTTCTTGGTCTTTGAATAAAGCTTTGATGCTACCGCGTCCTTTACTTTGTTCTTTATGGAGTTTGCATCTCTGTTACCGTGGCCGAAGCATTCCAATATAACCTTCATAGCCAAGGCTCTTATATCCTCCACAAGGCTTTCCTGCTCACGCATATACAAAAAGCCTTTGGATATTATTTCAGGCTCCGAAAGCAACAGTCTTTCCTGCAGGTCAACGGTGAACGTAACTATAAGCATACCGTCCTCCGCCAAATGCCTTCTCTCCTTCAAAACAGAACTGCCCACGTCGCCCACGCCGTAGCCGTCTACGTACACCTGACCGCAAGGCACCAACGCTCCGAATTGCGCCTTTTTACTGCTAAGCTCTAAAGGCTTGCCCGTTTCGGGTATGAATATGCGGTTCTCTTCCATGCCTAAATCCGCCGCCAGCATAGCGTGGCTTTTTAGGTGCTTATACTCACCGTGTACGGGCATAAAAAAGTCCGGCTTTAAAAGGGTGTGTATTATCTTAAGCTCTTCCATGCAAGCGTGGCCCGATACGTGCACGTCCATAGCGTTATCCCTTATCATATTGACACCGCGCTTTAAAAGCTCGTTAACTATATGGGATATAAGCTTTTCGTTGCCGGGGATGGGGGAGGAGGAAAGTATAACAAGATCGTCACTTCCCAACGCAACTTGACTGTGCTCACCCAACGCCATACGGTACAAGGCGCTCATAGGCTCGCCCTGACTGCCCGTGGTGATAAGGGTAAGCTGTTCCATCTTGTAACGCTTCATGTCCGAAAGCTCTATAAGCGTGCCCTCGGGTATATCCATATACCCCAAGCGTTCGGCGGCGCGCAAAACGTTTATCATGCTTCTGCCGGTTATCGCTACCTTGCGCCCATACTTAACGGAAGCGTTTATTATCTGTTGAACCCTGTGGATGTTGGAAGAAAACGTGGCTATTACTATGCGCTTATCGCAACCCTCAAATATACGGTCGAAGGAAACCCCAACCACCTTTTCCGAGGCGGTGTATCCGCACCTTTCCACGTTGGTGGAATCGCAAAGCAGAAGCTTTACGCCCTTTTTGCCCAGTTCGGCAAATCGGTGCAGGTCGATAGGCGCGCCGTCGATGGGGGTAAGGTCTATTTTAAAATCCCCCGTGTGCACTACCACGCCCTTGGGGGTGTGCAGTCCGATAGCCACCGAATCGGCAATGGAATGGTTCACTCTTATAAACTCCGCGGTAAAACAGCCAAGCTTTATGCTGTCCCCCGCTTCTATCTCCTGAAGGTGAGAGCCGCCCATCAATCCGTGCTCAGTCAGCTTGTTTTCAAGTATCCCCAAGGTAAGCTTGGTGCCGTAAACGGGCATATTTATCTGCTTCAACAAAAAGGGAACCGCGCCTATGTGATCCTCGTGCCCGTGGGTAAGCAGTAAGCCTCTTATTTTGTCTTCGTTTTGCTCTAAATAACTAAAGTCGGGTATGACGAGATCTATACCTAACATATCGTCTTCGGGGAAGGAAATACCGCAGTCAACGATAACGATATCCTGATCGTATTCGAATACGGTCATGTTACTGCCTATACCGTCAACGCCCCCCAAAGGGATGACTTTAAGCTTTTTACTTTTGGTTTTTGCCATAAACTACTATGCGTATGCGAATGCTCGTCTACGCCTGTCTCCTTTATATAAAAATTTAAGTATATATAAGCCCGCAGGGGCCAAAGTTCAAAATATATAAATATATTATGTACCAAAAACCCCGTTTTGTCAATAGGCAAAGAATTTGCATAGAATATATTGTGTGTTAGCGTATTTGCGTGTTAAATTTTACTTGACTTTTTCCAAATAAATGGTATCATATATAGTGTATATCTATTATTATGGGCTAAAAATGACTATTTGCCGAAAGGTGTTATTATAAATGGAAAAAATAATTATTAACGGCGGTAACCCCCTTTACGGTACCATAGAGGTAAGCGGTATGAAAAATTCTTCTCTGCCCATCCTTTTCGGTACCATCCTCGTTAGCGGTGACTGTATTATAGAAAATCTTCCACCCATTGATGACGTGTTTGCCGCCTTGTCTATATTAAAGGCTATGGGCGCACGGGTGCGCATGCTGGACGCTACCACGGTTCAGATCAATACGGACGGTATAGTATGCGGCAGTGCACCTTACGAGCAGGCCATACATATGCGCGGTTCTTACTATATTGCAGGGGCAGAGCTTTCACGCTTTGGCAGGACCCGCGTACCTCTCCCCGGCGGCTGTGATTTCGGTCAAAGACCGATAGATCAGCATATTAAAGGGTTTGAGAAGCTTGGTGCCTCCGTTCAGGTGGAGGAAGGATACATAAATGCGGAAAGCGAGGGTGTGCTTCAGGGAGCTTCCGTCTATATGGACGTGGTTTCCGTAGGCGCTACCATTAACGTTATCCTGGCGGCAGTGTTGGCAGAGGGTGTTACTACCATCGATAACGCCGCAAGAGAGCCGCATATAGTGGACCTTGCAAACTTCCTTAATGCCTGCGGTGCAGATATTGCAGGTGCGGGTACGGACGTGATACGTATTAAGGGCGTCGGCTCCTTAAAGGGCGTTACCTACGGTGTTATCCCCGATATGATTGAGGCGGGTACGTATATGATAGCCGCCGCCGCAACGGGCGGTAAGCTTACTATTTCCAACGTTATCCCCAAGCACTTGGAGTCGGTAACGGCAAAGCTTACGGAGATGGGTGCCGTAGTTGAGGAAAATGATACCTGCGTGGTGGTTTCCGCCCCTACAGAGCTTAAAGCGGTTAACGTAAAAACTCAGCCTTATCCCGGCTTTCCTACGGATATGAACCCTCAGATGTGCGTGCTTCTTTGCCTTGCAGAGGGCGTAAGTATGTTGCGCGAAGGGGTTTGGGATAACCGATTCCGCTACGTTAAGGAGCTTGCCCGTATGGGTGCTGACATAACAGTGGAGCCGAAGGTTGCCACCGTAAGGGGCAAGACCCCCTTAAAGGGCGCAAAGGTAAACGCAGTGGACTTACGCGCGGGCGCCGCCGTGGTTATTGCGGGCCTTGCGGCTGAAGGCACTACCGAGATAGGCGATATTTACCACATAGAGCGCGGATACGAGCGCATCGTGGAAAAGCTTCGCAAGGTAGGTGCGGATATAGAAAAAAGAGTGGTTCCCGACGATATGGGCGCGGCAGTTATTTAGTAAAAAGGATTTATGGTAAAGCTTATGATGAAAACAAGACTTTTAATGCTTTTTTTGGCTTTGATCTTCGCCTTTTGCTCATGTGTGGAAATTTCCGTTGAGACCAACGATCCCTCCGCTTCGGAAAGCGTTCCCGAAAGTGAAGCTCCCGACAGCAGCATAGCTGACAGTTCGGCGCCCGACGTTTCCGGCAAACCCGACGAGATAAGCGACGAAGAAAGCGTGGAGGAAAGCTCTTCGGCGGCGCAAACGGGTGAAGCAGAGGAAAAGGTTATAAGCTTCCTTGCGTGCCCCGATAATATTATACACCCTTCCGTGTATTATCATGCATTGCAAACGGCGGCAAAAAACAACGGTGTTGAGCCTGATTACAGCGATCTGCAAAACGCGGATTACGAGTTTTCTCACATCTACGATAACATTGCCGCTATGATAAACAGCGCCGATATTTCCTACGTTAACGTGGAAACGCTGATAGGCGGTAACGAAAACCCCATCTACGGCTATCCCACCTTTAACTCTCCCGAAAAAGCGGGGGAAACTCTTATCGATCTGGGCTTTGATATCTACAACCTTGCCCACAATCATATGCTTGACAGCTATAACGATAAGTATCTTATCAACTGCGACCGCTTCTTTACGGAGCGCGGTCAGACCACCATCGGTTATTACGAAAACAAAGACGATCTGGACAATATAGTTATCTATGAGGAGCAGGGCGTTAAGATAGCCTTCCTTGCTTATACCTACGAAACCAACGGCATAAGACTTGGTTCCTCCGCTTCTACCTATATCCCCTATATCAACATCGACCTTATGAAAAAGCAGATGAAGCTTGCCAAGGAGAGGGCGGATCTTGTTTTCGTTTCCATGCATTGGGGCGACGAGGATAGCTTCACCCCCAACTCCGCACAGCGCAGTGCGGCGCAGACTCTTGTTGACGAAGGCGCAGACGTTATTATCGGTATGCACCCCCACGTTATCCAAGAGTCTAAGTGGGTAACCCGTGAGGACGGCAGCCGTTGCTTCCTTACCTATTCCTTGGGCAACATGTTAAGCGGTATGTACGGCGGCAAAAACGCATTGGGCAGTGTTTTGTCCCTTGATATTATCTGCAAGGGTGACCAAGCCCCCTACGTGGATAACGTGCAGATAATCCCCACCGTATGCCATTACGTATTCAAGGGGAGCGTAAACTCTCAGATGGATACGGGATTCCGAGATTTTGAGATATATCTCCTTGAGGATTATACCCAGGAGCTTGCCGCCGCCCACGGCGTACACAGAAACAAGACGTTGGGTAAAATAATAAACTTTGACAGCGAGCTGGACGGTAACTTCTCCTTAGAAACACTTTATTCCAAGGTTAAGAAGATTATACCTGCGGAATTTTTGCCCGAAGCGTTTTCGGAGTAAAAAAGGCAGTGTCTTTAAGACAATAGGAGTACGTTATGTGGTTTGTGTTTGCTTTACTGTCTGCGGTGTTTTCTGCCCTTACGTCAATACTTGCCAGAATAGGTATTGAAGGTGTAAACTCTCATCTTTTCACCGCAATACGGACGATGGTTGTGGTCCTTTTGGCTTGGGTTATGGTTTTTCTTACCAACGCTCATAGCGGTATTGGTGACATAAGCAGAAAAAGCTGGATATTTCTTATTCTTTCGGGCTTTGCTACGGGTGCATCGTGGCTTTGCTACTATCACGCGCTGAAAATAGGCGAAGCTTCAAAGGTTGTTCCCGTGGACAAGTTAAGCGTTGTTATTACGGTGGTTTTGGCATTTGTCTTCCTGCACGAGACGTTTACGGTAAAATCTCTTATAGGTTGCCTCCTTATCAGCGCGGGAACTTTGGTTATGGTAATATGAGTAAGAACGGAAAAATTTCAAAAGATTTTACAGTGGGAAGCGTACCAAAGCAATTGCTTTGGTTTATGCTTCCCTTTATGGCTTCCAACGCTTTGCAAGTGCTCTACAGCACCGTGGATATGATAATAGTGGGCAAATACGTGGGCACTGCGGGCCTTTCCGCCGTATCTCAAAGCAGTCAGATACTTAACTTCGTTACCATGGTTTGTCTGGGCTTTTCCACTGGCGGTCAGGTGCTTATCTCCCAAGCCTTCGGCGCAGGCAAAAAGAAGGAGCTTAACCGTATTATCGGTACCCTTTTCAGCCTTATCACCATAATCGCGGCGGTGCTTTCGCTGGTGGCGGTGTTCGGTAAGGATATTATCATCGATATAATGAAGATACCGCCCGAATCCGTGGATTTTTCCGAGGATTATATGCTTATCTGCGGCGGCGGTCTGATATTTACGGCAGGATACAATATGGTGTCTGCGGTGCTTAGGGGCATGGGCGACTCTAAACGGCCTTTCCTTTTCATCGGCATAGCCTCGGGTGTAAATTTGGTGTTGGACATTCTGTTTACCGGCTTTTTGGGTTGGGAGGTTGCAGGTGCCGCATGGGCAACTATTATAGGGCAAGGGGTCTCCTTCGTCTTTTCCCTGATTTATCTGTATAAAAGAAAAGAAGCCTTCGGCTTCGATTTCAAGCTTAAAAGTCTTATCCCCCATAAGCATTACTCAAAAATGATGGCTTCGCTGGGCACTCCCATGGCAATACAGTCGGGATGTATAAACCTTTCCATACTGTTCGTTAACTCCATGATAAATGATATAGGCGTAGTGGCATCCGCTACCTTCGGTGTTGGTGTAAGGATAGACGATATAATAAACAAGGTGTCAATGGGTATTCAGCAAGCGGCTATGCCCATGATAAGCCAAAACGTGGCGGCTTCAAGGTCGGACAGAGCAGTAAGCGTGGTTCGGTATTCGTGGCTGTTTTCGGGTGCCATAACTGTGGTTTGCATGGTGCTTTATTGGCTGTTCAGCAAGGAGATGTTTATGATATTCTCCGACGACCCTGAGGTGCTTGATATGTCGGGTACCTTTGTAAAGGGCATTTTGTGGATATTCCCCGCCTTGGCGGTCATGCGCGGAAGCGGTGCGTTCATACAGGGTATAGGTAACGCCAAGCTAAGCCTTATATTGGCTTTGCTGGACGGTGTTGTGCTCAGAATAGGCTTCTGTTGGCTTTTCGGCTTCGTGCTCAATATGGGCTTTTACGGCTTCGTTTTGGGATACGGACTTGCCGCCTACGGCTGTGCCATCCCCGGTATGATATATTTCCTCTCGGGATGCTGGAGGAAGCGCCGCATTTTAGCGGACGATATATAATATTTCTGTGCAAAGGGCAAATACCCTCAAGAAGTCGTCTGACTTCTTGAGGACCCCGATAAGAAAAACAGGATACGATGGCAAAGCCTTTGCCGACCACTTATCCTGTTTTTGCTTTAATATTTAATATTCGTAAAGAACCGTTACCTCGTCGGTGTGGGCTTTTGTAATGTAAACAGTAGTTTTATCGCGCTTGTAGCCGTATCTCCAGCCGATATCCTTGGAAGTATCTCTTGAGATTTCGCTTACCGATATGTACGCGGTATCACCCACTATGGATACGAAGTCCAAAAGGTAACCGCCTTCTTCCTTGCCGTTTCCGTCAAAGTCGGTATAACCCAAGCTTTCCATGGTATCCGCAGAAAGTATCGTAAACTGCCTGCCTTCACCGTTAACGTTGACAAGCGCGCCGTTAACTATTCCGCCGTTACCGTCGCAAGGTAGTATGCCGTAGGAAACGTCCGAAATTTTACCGGTGGATACCTTGAGCATCTTTATTCCGTCGGTTATGCAGGTATCGCGGACGGTGGCATCCATGCCCGTACTGAACATAATATACAGCTCGCCCTCTTCGATATAAGAGCAAAGCCTTAGCTTGGGATGGCTTAAGGGTGTTTCGGAATCGGGGCGCACAAGATACTCCGTAGCTCGCTCCTGCAAGGTGTTAATAGCCACTATACCGCCGAAGGAGTAAAACATCCCCGACCCCTGAATGTTTGCGTAGCCGATATAAAGAATGCCGTCATTCAGCACAGCCTCCATACCGAAGCCGACCAATTTTTCCTTTTTGTGGGTGAAGGTGTTAACAAGTCTTGCATTACCTTGCATATCGGCTTCAATAACCGCAACCACAAACTTTTCGTCCTCTACGGGGTTTACGGTGGCATAATACAGCTTTCCGTTACCAACGGTTAAAAAGTAAGGGTCTGCCCCGTCAGAATCCACGTTATCGTTATTTAAAACCACGCGGTTCCCTTGGCTGTCTTCGCGCCAGAACTTCTTATCGTTGTAATCGTAATATATTACGTTGCCCGTGGTCTCCTCTACGGTTATAAGGTTTACCTTGCCGTGGTTTTTAAGGGCACCGCCCTCAAGGTCAACGGAATACCAGCTTGAATCCGTACCGAAATAGTAAATTCGTCGGCTTGCGATATAGATCTTGCCGTCGGCTACGGCGCTTGTCAAAACCGTTTCATCACCGTTTTCCGATATGCATATCAGGTCGCTGGGGCCTGCCATATAGCTGAAGTTTGCAAAGGTTTCGGCATTGTTGCAGGAGGCACCGTTGCGCTTCCAATAATAGGTGTTGCCGTTATATCCAACGAACTCACCGCCGTTGTTCAAAACTCCACCGTCCGGTTCTTCTTCGGTGTCGTGTTCTTGGCTTTCGCTTTGATAACCGTCGGAATCCGTTTCGCTTACGGATTCATAAACGTCTTTGCTTTCTGCTTTGCCCGTGCTTTCGGGTTGGCTGTCATCCTTTCCGCAAGCGGATACGGAGAGAAGCATAATAAAAGAAAGCATAAGCATAAATAATTTTTTCATAACGGCAACCTCTCTTGCGTTTTTGTTTTTTTCGTACTTAACTTATTATACCGATACAGGTTTTAAAGTCAAGTCTTGCAATAAAGTCTGCGGCAAAATTTTGACATTGCTTAATGAAAAGGAAACGGCTAAAACCGATGAAGATTGAAAATAACGTATTAAAGCACTACTTAAAAAACGTATATTTCATTACGGGTACCGCCTATGCGGGCAAATCCACCGCCGTTAAAATGCTGGCGGAGCGTTACGGTATGCACCTATGCGGTGAGAATTATCATATGGCGGTTTCCGACCGCGTGGCAACCCCGCATACCCACCCCGACCTTTGCTATAACAAAAACCTGACCGATTGGAAGGATTTCGTTACCCGCCCACCCGAAGAGTACGAGCGGTGGATGTACGCCGTAGGGCGCGAGGCGGCGGAATTTGAGGTGGCAGAGCTTATCTCCCTGTCTCAGGATAAGAAAGTGATAGCGGATACCAATATACCTCTCGATATTTTGAAGGAGATTTCCGATTATAACCGCGTGGCGGTTATGCTGTCGCCCCGGTCTATGAGCGTGGAGCGCTTTTTCGACCGCGACGACCCGGATAAGCAGTTCCTTCTCAGCGTTATCGACGGATGTGAAAACAGCGAAGCGGTAATGGAAAACTACCGCAAAGGGCTTGCCCTTATCAACAGCAAGGAGCATTATGACGAGTACGCAAACAGCGGATTTTTTACCGTGGTTCGGGAGGATAACGGCATAGACACAAGAGAAAAAGTGTGTGATATTATCGCAAAACATTTCGGACTGATGTAAAGTATATGGTTGGGAGTGATTTTTAATGCCCCTTGAGATAGTAAGAAACGATATAACGAAAATGAACGTTGATGCCATCGTCAACCCCGCTAACGAGTCCTTGGAGCTTTCCCTTGACGAAACGGAAGAGCTGCTCCGCAAGGCGGGGGTTTGCACTGTCCCACAGCAATAAATTCGATATTATCATCGAATATTTTATCAGCAAAGGCAATTACAACATCTTTGAAATAAACGAAGCTTTGTTTGCTTTTGACCAAAGCTTGCTCGGAGCGTAAAAATGACGGAACTCAAACGCTGTAAATGGTGCAATCTTAAAAACTCTACCTACGTAAAATACCACGACGAAGAGTGGGGCGTGCCCAATTTTGACGAGCGGTATTTATTTGAAATGCTTCTCCTCGAATCCTTTCAGGCAGGACTTTCTTGGGAATGCGTGCTGAATAAACGTGAAGCTTTTCGAAAAGCTTTTGATAGCTTTGATGCCGAAAAGGTTGCAGCCTACGGAGATGACAAGATAGCAGAGCTCCAAAATAATAAGGGTATCATCCGAAATAAGCTGAAAATCGGTGCGGCGGTAAATAACGCGAAGATATTTTTGGAAATTCAAAAAGAATACGGCAGTTTCGGTGAGTATCTGAAAGGTTTTACGGGAGAACGGCAGATTACGGAAGTGGATAAGACCACGTCTCCCTTATCGGATTCCTTGTCCGCAGACCTTGTAAAACGGGGAATGAAGTTCGTGGGCAGTACCGTTATTTATTCTTATTTGCAGGCGATCGGTGTTGTTTACTCCCATGAGGAAGAATGTTTTATGTATAAAGGACGGTAAAAAATGAAGAAAGTTAAAATAACCGTAATGCGTAAAGCGCGGTATGACGATTTGATAGAAAAATACGAAAACCCCATAGAACACGCCTGCGACCTGTTGGAGGGACAGACGTTTATCTGCGAAGGATGGCAAAAGCCCGAAGGGTTTTGTGACAGCGCGTGGGAAAGCGTTTCGCCCTTCGTGATGGCGCTTGCTCACGGCGGTACGGACTTTTATGACGGATGGATGAAGAATCCGCGCTCCGCGATGATTTCTTGCAACGACGGATTCCGCCCCGTAAGCTTTTTGTTGGAAGTGCTTGAATAGCCAAAACACCGTAGCTTGAAGCGAGTTTTTGGGTTGAGAATTTATCCAAAAGGCACAAAAGTCTGAGCGTTTTTTTGCTAAAACGCTAATTGATAAATGGAATAAAGCGTGATATAATAAAATCAGTCAGGAGGGAGACAATGTCCCTGAAGGCTGTTTTTTGATTAGGCTTTTAGTTTTTACGGAGGTGTTTATAATGAAAAAACTTTGTTTTTTTACGCGTTTAACCCTTACCGCCTTTTTGCTTGCCGCCTTGCTCGTTTTTACCGCCTGCGGTGAAGAAACAAAAAAAGACGAAAGCAGTAACGGCACACCCGCGGCAGAAAGTGCGGAGCTAAGCGCCGACACTGCCCAAGAAAGCAGTGAGGAAGCGCAGGAGAGCATTGAGAGCGCAGAGGAAAGCGCTGAGACTGTGTTTGTAAACGAGTACACCGTTGTGGGAAGCTCTATGGCAGGTGAGATACTTTCCGGCGACTCTTCCGTTTCCGCTGAATATATAATGGGCAGATTAACAAAAGATTCTAAGCTTTATTCCGTACTCAAGGAACGGAACCCTAATGCAAACACCGACCTTGCACCCTATATGACCGGCGGTACTGCGTTTGAGGATATGCCCTTGGCAGACTACAGCCGTGTTAACGAAGATGACTTTTTCGTACGTGTCGGTACGGAAAATTTAACACCCACAACGGAAAACGCCCCCATGAGCCTTATCATAGAGGTAGCAGACCCCGAAGGGGTTGACGAGGAGGCAATAATTAAGCTGTTTGAGGATTGCGGTATTTGCACCGACGGTTGGTTTACCCTGTCACTGTATGACAGCAAACGTGCGTATGAAGAATTTTGCGCTAAAGAAGGACCTTACGTTGACGGTAACTCAGGCTCGGAAAGGCGCCCCGAAGACGACTTTATCCACGATAAGGCGGTGCACGATGCCTGCCCATATACCTACTTTACGGTTTACGCTACGGAGGCACAGCTTGATGCGCTTAAAACCGAGGTGGAAACAGCATCCGACACCTTTAAGATAACGGCACTGCCCGGCTTTTGCGTTAACGTTGAGGCAGGTCATCTATCGGAGGAGGGCACCCACAGCGGTAAAGCACTGTTTTACAGTATGGTGGAGTACGGCATAATTTACAACTATTAGAATCCACACGCGGGGCATCCTCGTCTTTACTAAGGAGAACGGTATGCTAAAATTTATCTGTTACCCCAAATGCACCACTTGTGTTAAGGCAAAAAAGTGGCTGGATGATAACAAAATACAATACGAGTTCAGGGATATTAAGCAAGACGCGCCCACCCTTGACGAGCTGACGGAGTGGTACAATGGAAGCGGTCTGCCCCTTAAAAAGTTCTTCAATACAAGCGGTATGCTGTATAAATCCCTTGACTTGAAGAACAAGATTACCGAAATGACGGAGGATGAAATGCTGGCGCTTCTTGCGAGCGACGGTATGCTCGTAAAGCGCCCGTTGCTTATCGGTAACGGCTTCGTCCTCGTTGGTTTTAAGGAAGTCGAATGGAATGAAGCTTTAAGTAAATAATTTGTAGAGTGCTGAAAAAGAGCGCAGACGAAATGAACCGAGGCGATAACCGGTATCTCTGTACTGTGAGCTGAGGTTAGTTTTGAACGAAAAAAGAAAATATTCTGCAGATAATTCAGGGATGCCTTCCCTGAATTTTCATCTTTATCATACAAATTGGTTTTCTTTTTCGTGTTCTGCGCCTTTGTCAGCGGTCTGAGCACTCCGAATTCGGAGTGCTCTTTATCAGTTCATCACCTTAATAAACCTAAACATCTCGTCTGGTCCTTCGTCGGGGTCGTGCTCCTCATCGTCGGGCATTTCGTGTTCGGGTTGATAATACTCGCACCAAAACTCATCGATGTAAAAACCGCACTTGTTCACGTAAAAATGGATGTTGCGCTTCTCAAAATAGGGTGTGCAGGTCTCCCAAACCACCGTTTCGGGATGCAGTGCCTCCACCGCCTGCCATGCGCCGTAGCCGATGCCGCAGCTGTGCTTTTCGGGAGATACGAAAAGAATTTCCAGCTCGTTACGGTGTGTTTCTTTGTCTATCTTCAATATCACACCACCCACCCTTTTGCCGTCAACCACAATGCGATAGGTTTCGTTCTTCGGGTCGTCAATGGAGCGCTCAATGGTTTTTCGGGAGATGATCTCTCCGTCCCCGTCTATATGATTATCCCTCTCCCCAAACTCCAACATGGCACCGTATTTGAACGCCCATTGATTGTCTAAAATAAACTGCTCTCTGTCATCGGCAGTCAGTGGCACAAGTGTAACTTTCGTGTTTTTCATAAAATCCCCCCGAAAAAAATAAAGCTCCGGCTATTGTCTGTACAATAACCCGAGCTCACTCGGACACCTAATCCGGCTTACGAGCGCTACGGCACTCCGCCTCCGGTGACCATATCCGTTTTAATAAATATACCACAACTGCGGGCAAATGTCAACCGCAAAAAACGGCTCAGTCGGTTATTCCGTACGTTCCCGTCAGCGGGTCTTTAAAAAGCGGTATCTGCGGTACGGCAAAGGTAAACGCTATGAACGTTGCGCCGATCAAGCATATTACACCGAAGGCTAACCAAGGTTTTTTGCACCGCAAGCCGCCGTTTTTGAACAGCCGCGTTTCCAAAAGGAACGCCGCCCCCACCGAAACAAAGAAAATAGCGATGTTAAGCCAATCGGGCGATCTACCGAAAGCACCGTTATAGGTGTAAAAGAGCACGGGGATCAAAATAAGCCCCGTGGCGATTCCCGCCAGCTTTACGCACCAATAGTTTTTGCATTCCTTAAAGTATCGGCTTTGAACAAGTGCAAAAATAAAGAGGGGAAAGAACAGCAGCTTCATGTGCTCCCAAGTGGATTCGTTTACCCCCGAAAACGGAGCGATAAGGACGCTTTTATCCGTCAGGTCGTACAGAAAATGCAAAAGCGTACCGCCCAGCGAAGATAGCGCAAACCCCATCCATTGCCAACGTGAAAGAACTCGTTTCATATACCCACCGCCTATGTTTATATTTGTAAAAGCTTATGCATAGCCACGGGCGGGTATTCCCCAATTTACCGAAGCTAACGGCAGATAAATAAAAAAGGATTGAAAACAACGAAATATGTTGATATAATATTTTGTAGATCAAGTAATTAACGGAGAATAACGTGAATCAATATATTAAAAATCTGAACAAAATCGAATTCATAGTGACCTACGCTTGTACGGGGCGGTGCAAGCACTGTTCCGAAGGAGAGCACGCTTCTTGCGGTGAGCGTATTGATCCGCAGATTGCCGCGGATGCGGTGCGAAAGATCGCCGCTGAGTACGACATAAAAACCGTGATGACCTTCGGCGGTGAGCCGCTTTTGTATGCGGATGCGGTCTATGCAATAATGACCGCCGCCAAGGAACTGAATATTCCCAAGCGCCAGGTCATTACCAACGGCTATTTTTCAAAGAACGTCCAAAAGGTTCGCGAGGTTGCACAGCGGCTTGCCGCGTGCGGGGTGAACGATCTGCTGTTATCGGCAGATGCGTTCCATCAGGAAACCATACCCCTTGAAGTTGTGAAGCTGTTTGCCGCGGAAGCAAAGGAGTGCGGAATACCTATTCGCCTTTCACCTGCGTGGCTGACGAGCGCGGCGGATGATAATCCGTACAACGTAAAAACGCGGGAGATACTTAAAAGCTTTGCCGATTTGGAGCTTCCTATGGGGGAGGGCAACGTCATCTTCCCCGAAGGAAACGCGCTTAAATACCTCTCCGAATATTTCACGGACACTCTCCCCGAAAACCCTTACGCGGAAGACCCCCGTGACGTGCGTTGTATGTCTTTCTCGCCCAACGGCGACGTTCTCGGCGGCAACGTGTATCGGGACGATATTACGGAGATTATAAAGAATTACGCGCCGTAAAGGGCACGCTTTGCAATAAACGTAAAGGAGCTTTTAATTATGGAACCCAAGGATTATACGGTCGTTAAAATAGAGGGCGAATACGCATATCTGCGCGCTGATGGCGATAGGCCCGAAAGCGATATATTTATCGCAATGGCGCTTCTTCCGCCCGGTGTTGACGTCGGTTCAAGAATACGTTACGAGATGTTCTGCTATACACTCATTGAATAATGGGGTTGATCTAAATATCAACGGTTGCACCGCAACAGGCAAAGAAAAGGCAACAGCGCGTTGCTTGTTATTCTCGCCGCAATCTGTTATAATACGATTACAGTAAACGAAGGCGGTATTATTTATGGAAACCAAGGATATTATTCGTGAACTCAGAACAAAAGCGTATCTTTCTCAGGAAGAACTTGCAGAAAAGGTATTCGTCACGCGGCAGGCGGTCAGCCGTTGGGAAAACGGAGATACGGTTCCCAACACCGAAACGCTCAAACTCCTCTCCAAGCTGTTTGACGTTTCCATCAACACGCTTCTCGGCTCTCCGCGGGAGCTGATCTGTCAATGTTGCGGTATGCCTCTGGAAGACACCAACATCAGTCGCGAAACCGACGGATTTTTTAACGAGGAATACTGCAAGTGGTGCTATGCCGACGGCGAGTATATGTATCACGATATGGATGATCTGATCGAGGTCTGCGTAGCGAATATGGCAAGCGAGGCATTCCCCTCGGAGCAGGCTCGTGCGTATTTAAAGGAAATGCTCCCCAAGCTCGACTATTGGAAGAAATATAAAAACCTCGATGACGGCGGGAAATTTGAAGAATTCAAGCGTAAACTGATCGAAGAGATCAACGCCCTTGGCGTGGAAGGTATGCCGAAGGTCGAAAAACTTA
>JAFQHW010000022.1 GCA_017397805.1 Clostridia bacterium
GTGGTCTTACCGCTACCCTGCAGACCGCACATAAGCACCACCGTGGGAGGCTTGGTTGCCATAACGAGCTTGGAATTTTCCTTACCCATAAGGGTAATAAGCTCCTCATGCACTATCTTAACTATTTGCTGTGCGGGCATAAGGCTTTCCAACACGTCGGAACCTACAGCCCTTTCACTTACCTTTGCAATAAAATCCTTAACAACCTTAAAGTTAACATCTGCTTCAAGCAGTGCTAATTTAATCTCACGCATGCCCGCCTTAACGTCTGCCTCGGTAAGCTTGCCGCTGTTTTTGAATTTTTTAAAGGCACCTGCTATTTTATCTACAAGACCTTCAAACATAGCTTTTCCTCCGTTAAAATTCTGCCGCAAGGCTTGCGGCAAGGTCAGAAAGCTCTTTATCGTTTAAAAGGGTGGCTTTGTTTGCCAAAGACTCCAACCCCAAACGCAGTTTCTTCGATTTTTTGTAGAAGTTCAATTTTTCCTCAAACTCCAAAAGCTTTGCCTCTCCCTTTTTTATGGCGTCACGGACACCCTGACGGGTAATGCCCGTATCCTCACCTATCTCCGACAGAGAAAGGTCACCGTTATAATAAAGGTCAAGCACGTCGCGCTGATTCTCCGAAAGCAGAGCACCGTATATATCCAGCAGAGAAGATATTAAAATCCTGTTGCTTTCCATAAAGCCCACCTCAAAAAAACAGCTGTAAAGCAAAACGCTTTACAGCCATTATATATTAAACTTTTCCGTTTGTCAACAGTTTTTTGCGGTAATTTTCAACTTTTCTTCTCCGTTTTCCCAAAAAAGCACCGCGTCAAGAGGAGAGTGAAGCCCCGTTTGCTCTGCAATCAAGCGGTCAACCGTTCGTTTAAGTCTGCGGCGAAGCCCCCCGTGGCTTATTCCTTTGGAGTGACAGCTTTTGGCATAGGCTGAGGAAAAATCCTCTGCTTTGTCCAAAAGCACACCCTTAGTCCATAGGTTTAGCCTAAGCTCTTCAAAATAGCCGTCCGCCACTTCCTCCAGCTCCTTTTCTCCCGACGGAGCAAAGAATACCGTTTCATCGGCAAGCTCCTCAAGCTCCTTTAAAACAGGCTCCGCACATCTTTGCGTTTTGGCAAAGCCTGCCACGCCGCCTTCTTCTCTGCAAGCGGAAAGCACCGTCAAACATCCGTTAAAGCTTACTTTAAGTCCGTTTCCGTCCCTAAGCTCACCTGCCTCTGCGGTTTGCCGTATTATGGATAAGAACTCGCTGTCTGCTTTATTCACGTTATCTATAAACAAAACGCATCGGGGCAGTCGCCTTATCTTTTCCGTAAGCAAGCCGCCGTCACCGTCAGAAGTACCTATAAGACGGCTTACGCCGTAGCTTCCTTTATAATCCTCTGCGTTAAAGGCTATAAAAGCGTCGTCGTCCTCAAATAACAGCTTGGCGCATTCCTTTGCCAAGGTTCGCTTGCCGACGCCCTTGCCTCCTACGAAAAGAAGGGTGCGCAAGCCGCCCTCCTCGTAGGCACCGTATCTTCGTACCGCTTTTAAGGCTCGGTCAACCGCATCCTTTTGCCCGTGGACGCGGTGTTTAAGCTTTTGTGCCTGCTCGTCTGCTTCCGATAAAACGCAGGCGCTTACGCTCTTTCCTGCCTTTAGTGCCTCGATAACGTCTTGCCTTTCCACCGTGATGCGGCGGTTGCCTTTGCTCATACGGCACCCTGCGGCGGCTTCGTCCATTAGATCTATCGCCTTATCGGGCAAACTGCGCTCGCCTATATATTTAGAGGATAGCTCCACCGCCGCGCTTAAAGCGCCGTCGCTTATATCTACTCCGTGGTGGGCCTCGTAACGGGGGCGCAAGCCTTTCAGGATTTTTAAGCACCCGTCTTTGTCAGGCTCTTTCAGCAACACGCATTGAAACCTTCTTTCCAAGGCGCCGTCCTTTTCTATATATTTTTTATACTCTTTAAGGGTGGTTGCGCCTATAAGCTGCAGTTCACCTCTGGCAAGATAAGGCTTTAGAATGTTGGAAGCGTCTATGGCACCCTCCGCCGCACCTGCGCCCACTATGGTGTGCAGTTCATCTACGAAAAGGATAACGTCGCCCGCCGATTTTACTTCCTCTATTATCCCTCGTATCTTGTCTTCAAACTCGCCTCTGTACTTGGTGCCCGCTACCAGTGAGGACATATCGACGGTCATTATCCGCTTGCGTTTTAAGGCGTCGGGCACTTTGCCGTTGATTATTCTGAGGGCGATGGACTCTGCCACCGCGGTTTTGCCTACGCCCGGCTCACCTATAAGACATGGGTTGTTTTTCGTTCTTCTCAGAAGTATCTGTATAACCCTTTCTTCCTCTTTTTCTCTGCCGATAACCGGGTCTATCGATCCTTCGGCGGCTTTTTCCGTCAGGTCGCAACCGTTGCTTTCAAGCAGCGGAGTAGGCTTTCTCTGTTTGCTTGCGGTCTTTTGCACTTTGTATTCCCCCTCAGTTAATGCTTTCAGCTTTTCGTATAAGCGTGAAGCGCCGCCGTAGCCGTTTATCATTCGCTTGGCAGAGCATTCTTCGCTGACAAGTGCTGCCAAAAGCTCCACGCTTCCCACCTTGCAGTATTCCTTGGCGGCTTTAAGCAAAAGTTTTTTAAGCTTGGGTGTCATGTCGCGGCACTCTCTGCCCTCGTACATCCGCGGTTCGCTTTCAATTTTATTCCTAAGGCTTTCGCCGTCTATGCCAACGCTGTCCATAAGCTTGCCGGCCTCTGTGGTTTTGGCGGCTAAAGCTAACAGTAAATGCTCACTGCCCACGTAGCTGTCACCAAGCTGTGCCGCCAAAATAAATGCGGTATTTACCGCAAGGCGACCTTCGTTTGTGAATTTTTCGTTCATAATTTGCCCTCCACACAGAGATTTTGCCCTAAAATAGTGGATTATATTTCCATTTTATTATTTTTTTGTAAAAAAGTTAATAATTAGCTTCACAATATAACCGCTTTGTGGTACACTCATTGTGAGGTGTTATACAATGAACACGGAAAATAATACAAATAGGGGTATAAATCACCAAAAAGCACATAATATCGCCCCTAATAACGGCAAAAAACGGGTAAGAAGGCTTACTCCGGAAGAAATTGAAGCTCGCAGAATACAAGCGGAGGAGCTTCGTATAGAAAAAAGGCAAACTTTTATCGTAAGATTTATTTTCGGCACCTTGGTTTATCTTTTGTGTTGCGGTATTATTTTCGGTGCGGTTTTTTCTATGTATTTCAGCAGCGAGGAGCCTGATATACTGACCCTTCAGGTTTTGGATTCAAAGGGTAACGTTCTCAGCACGTCTGAGGGCGATAAGTTTATAATAAATAATGTACCCTATATTTCCGCTACCGAGCTTTCTTATCTTTACGATTTCACTTTGGCGGGTGATAAGACCAGAGTTTCCTTGCATTTTCATAATGCTGATGAAAGCTTATCGCTTACGAAGGACAGTACCGCGGTCAGCATAAACGGCAGCAGTGTAAGACTTACCGCGCCCATAATTTTTACGGATGACTATTATATTCCGCTGGAATTGATTAGAAACTATTTTAACGGGGTAACAATCGTATATGATAACGAGGAGGAAACGGCAAGGCTTTCCGTTAAGCCCGATTTAAAGTCTTATCTGAGGCTTTATACCCAAAACGATACTCCTCAAGCTTAATTTGAAAGGATGAATTTGTTTTTATGAGTTCGAGAAAGACAGCCATGCTCTTGGCAATGGTATTGGTGCTTGCTTTTATGGTAAGTGCCGTTCCCGTTTCCGTGGCACAAGCGTCTTACGTAGACGATTTTTTGGCTACCGTGGGTCCCATGTGTACCAAAGATATGAGGGATAACCGCATTTTGGCTTCCTTCACCTTGGCACAGGCTATATGGGAAAGCGGTTGGGGCAGGAGTACCCTTGCCACTCAAGCCAATAACTTGTTCGGTATCCGCGCCTACAGTACTTGGGACGGCAAGGTGTACGACCGTAACGAGTGTGTGCTTTACAACAGCTGGACACAGCTTGTTAACACAAAGGGGCAAAGCTACGTAAAGAGCTATTCCTTGTCCTTCTGGCGCGCCTACGATAGCTGGCAGGAAAGTGTAAACGACCACAGCGATCTGTTTAACCGTTCCTCAAACTATGCAAATTTAAGGGGCAATTTCGATTACAAATCCTGCGCTACCCTTATAGTTCAGGACGGTTATTGCAGTGAGACCGAATATACGGGCGTTTTGATTAATCTTATCGAAAGCTACGAGCTTGAGAAGTATAATTACGATTTCGGCGGCAACGGCGGAAGTACTGCTACTCCCGCACCCGACGTTCAGACGGACCCCAACGGTGCCAAAACGATAGCGTTAAGCCTTTCTTCTCTTTACATGGAAACGGGGCTTTCCTACGGTATAACCGCTACGGTAACTCCCGATACCGCACCTTATACCATGATAAGCACCAACAGTAACATAGTTTCCGTAAGCGGCAATATGCTTACGGCAGTGGGTGTGGGCAAGGCTGATATAGTGCTTAACAGCGGCTCTCTTACCGTTAAATGCGCGGTTACCGTTAAGGATAACTACGGCGGCATAGTGGCAGACGGCGCTTTCGTTCGTTGCACCGCTGACGGCGATGAGATAACAGTCCCCGCAGAGGCTACTCATATCCCCGCTAACGCATTCGAAGGTATCAGTGCAAGCAAGGTTATAGTGGGTAACGGTGTCGTTTCTATGGACAGCGGTATATTTGACGATATGGGTGGTGGATTTACCCTTTGTTCCTACGGTAACAGGGTGGTTTCCGATTACGCCAGCGCAAACGCTATAGCTCATATCAATATCAACACCGGCTGGAGCTTGGATAACGCATCCTCTTTGGTTTCCGGCATATCCCTTTATACTACCGTAGAGCTAATTAATGCTTATTACAAGGCTCAAGGTCTTACGGTAAGCCTGGCTGACAGCAAAGGCAACCCTCTTGACAATACGGATTATTTCGGTACCGGTTCTACCCTTACTGTAGGCGGCGCAAGCTACAAGGCTATAATCAAGGGCGATACCGACGGTAACGGTATCGCTTCCACTGCGGATCTGTTGACCTTAAAGGGATATTTGGGCGGTGACGATTCTTATCTTCCCGCACGTCCTTACCGCAAGGCGGCAGACTTTAACGGTGATGAAAGAATAACTACTGCAGACTATCTTGCGATCTTCCGTTCTTTCACCGCGTAAAGAATAACTTTAAAAACAATTTGAAAAAGGCTTTTCGGTTCAGTGCCGAAAAGCCTTTTTGCGTTATGTGTTTATTGCTTGAGGATACTTACTCCAAATTCCAGCTGTTTAGGTATGCTTCCTGTTCGGGGGTAAGGGCATCTATCTCCACGCCCCATGCGGAAAGCTTCATTCCCGCTACACGGCGGTCGGTTTCCACGGGCACGTCAACGGTGCCGGCTTTCAAGTTTTTGCCGTTTTCCGCAATATAACGTGCGCTGAGAGCTTGTATAGCAAAGCTCATATCCATAATCTCTGCAGGGTGACCGTCACCTGCCGCAAGATTTACAAGTCTGCCCTCTGCGATAACGTTAAGGGTGTTGCCGTTCTTTAGGGTGTATCCGTTTATGTTGTTACGGCGTTCCTTTACCTCTACGGCTATTTTTTCAAGACAAGCCATATCTACTTCTACGTTAAAGTGACCTGCGTTGCAGAGGATTGCACCGTCCTTCATATTGTTGAAGTCCTTTTCGGAGATAACGCCGCTGCAACCGGTAACGGTAACGAAGAAATCACCAACCTTTGCGGCATCTTCCATCTTCATAACCTTAAAGCCGTCCATAACAGCCTCTATCGCCTTTATGGGGTCAACCTCGGTAACGATAACGGAAGCGCCAAGCCCTGCGGCGCGTTTCGCCACGCCCTTGCCGCACCAGCCGTAGCCTGCAACAACTACGTTTTTACCTGCCACGATAAGGTTGGTGGTGCGGTTTATGCCGTCCCAAACGGATTGCCCCGTACCGTAGCGGTTATCAAACAAATACTTGCAGTTGGCGTTGTTTACCAATACCATGGGGAACTTCAAAGCGCCGTCACGCTCCATGGATTTAAGGCGGATAATACCGGTGGTTGTTTCCTCACAGCCGCCCAATACGTTTGCGGTAAGCTGAGGATACTCGTTATGTATAAGGCTTACCAAGTCGCCGCCGTCGTCAATTATGATGTTGGGGCCAACCTCTATAACCTTGCTTATATGGCGCTTGTACTCCTCCTCGGTGGCGGCGTGCCAAGCGTACACGTTAAGACCGCCCTGCACCAAAGCCGCGGCAACATCGTCTTGGGTGGAAAGGGGGTTACTGCCCGTAATATACATTTCTGCACCACCGGCTGCAAGCACACGGCAAAGATAAGCTGTTTTTGCCTCCAAATGGATGGATAATGCAACCTTAAGCCCCTTAAAGGGTTTATCCTTTTCAAACTCGGCTTCAATAGCGCGAAGCAAGGGCATATTGCTTTTTACCCAGCCTATCTTCATTTCTCCGCTTTTCCAAAGGTTTATATCTCTGATTTCACTCATCTTTATTCTCCTGTGCTTCCGCGTCTCTTTTTGCATACCAATCCGCAAACTGGGGCAGATATTTTCTGTGCGCCATAAGCAGTTCGTCAAGAACGGTTATGGCAAGCTTTTGGCTTCCCACCAAGGGGTTTATCATCATGGCAAGCAAAGCCTTGTTATAGTCACCGCTTACCGCCGCTTCTACGGAAGCTAACTCAAAGGACTTTATCTCTTGTATAAGTCCGTTGGTAGCCTTGGGAAGTGCACCTATCTTCAGCGGAATAGGTCCGTCCTTGGTTATACGGCAACTTACCTCAACTATCTCGTCTTCTTCAAAGTTTTCTATGGCCCTGCCGGTGTTAAGGGTGTTAACGACCTGAATATCGCCCTTGTCACTGTATATGGAGCAAATAAGGTTACAAGCCGCATCGCTGTAGTATGCGCCGCCGCGCTTGGAAAGCAGTTCGGGCTTTTCGTCAAGCTCGGGATTCTTGTAAAGCTCAAACAGATCCTTTTCTACCTGCTTAACCATCTCGGCTCTGGTGCCGTTATGCTCAAACTTTTCAATAGCCTCTGCAAGATATTCTTTTGCCATGTAGAAATATCTGTGGTAAGGGCAGGGCATAACGCCAAGGGTATCCACAAAGCTCTTGTTCCAGCTGATACCCGTTATGTTATTCATACTCATGGTGCCCCATTTATCAAGGGCCTCTGCCGTTCTGTCCTCTCCGTTTACCAAAACCTTGGTGGCGTAAACCATATGATTAAGACCGCCGAAGTGTACCTCTACGTCCTCACGGGGAAGCTCCAATATTTCCGCAATGCTTATATGCATATTAATGGGCACGTTGCAAAGACCTATCGCTTTTTTGTGCACGCCGTAGCGGTTTATCGCCTCGGTAACCATACCCGCGGGGTTGGTGAAGTTTATAAGCCAAGCGTTGGGACAAAGCTCCTTGATGTCCTTGCAGATGTCAAGGATAACGGGGATGGTACGAAGCCCCTTAAAAAGTCCGCCTGCGCCGTTGGTCTCCTGACCTAACATTCCGTGGCTTAAAGGAATGCGCTCGTCTTTGATACGCGCGTCAAGAAGACCTACGCGCATCTGCGTGGTTACGAAATCCGCACCGGGAAGTGCCTGTCTTCTGTCAAGGGTGGTGTAAAGCTTCATGGGAAGTTTTGCCTTTTCTATCTGCCTTCTTGCAAGGGCGGCAACTATCTCAAGCTTTTCTTTGCCCTCTTCAATGTCAACAAGCCAAAGCTCGTCAACGGGTAAACTGTCGTATCTCTTAATAAATCCCTCAACCAATTCGGGGGTATAGGAGGAACCTCCGCCTATAGTTACTATTTTAACACCCATTATATTAACCTCCAGAAAATATTACTTGCCGTAGTTCTCAAAAAATATTATAAGTGCACCGGCCTTGCCTGCGTTGTTACCCAAGGAGCAGGGCAAAATCTCGGTGTAATCCTCAAGCTTTTCAAAAAGACTGTAGGTTTTTGCCTTCAGGTCAGCCATAAAGCGCTTAGAACCGCTTATGCCGCCGCCTACCAAAAACACTTCAGGGTCCAAAGCAACGCACACGTTGCCTATACAAAACGCTATATCCGCAAGCCATAGGTCGTAAATTTCCTTAACCTTAGGCTCACTGTCAAGAAGCTCCATAACCAGCTTGCCGTTAAGCTGTCTGCCCAAGGCTTCACTGCAACGCTTGGACAGGATGGAAGTGGCCTTTGCATAACGGGGCACCGTGTTGCCGTCCTCGTCCTTTTCAAAGCCAACCAAGGCAAACCCGTATTCTCCCGCCTTAAAGTTCCTTCCGCGGAACAGCTTGCCATCTGTGATAACGGAACCGCCTATGCCCGTTCCCACGGTCATGGTGCATACGGTGCTTCTGCCCTTGCCTGCGCCAAGCACGCTTTCTGCCAAAGCCGCACAGTTGCTGTCGTTTTCAATGGAAATGCGATACCCCGTGCGTTGTGCAAGCACCTCTTTAAGGTTATACTTGGTAAAGCGTTCACTGCAGCCGTAGTCGGTGTTTTCACCGGTTTCGGGGTTTATAAAACCCGCCATGGAGATTGCCACACCTCCGTATCCCTCGCCGTAGCTTTTGATAACGGAAACAAGCTGTTCCAAAAACCGTTCGGGTTCGTACTCCGTAGGGGTTTCGCCCGCTTGCTCCTCGTTAAAGTTTTCGTCCATTACGGCGTGTTTGATAAAGGTGCCGCCTATATCCAAAACTATGTATTTCATTTATTTCCCCCCTTTAAAAAGCTCGCCCTCAAGCTGTGAAAGTCTGTCCTCTAACGATTTTATCATCTGTGCAACGGGGTCAGGGATATGGATATGGTCCATATCGTTTTTGTTGTCCTTGTCTTTGTTTACCGCCTTTGCGGGTATGCCTACCGCAGTGGTATTATCGGGTACGGGACTGAGCACTACCGCACCCGCGGCTATCTTGGCACCGTCGCCTACCTTAAAGGGGCCAAGCACCTTGGCGCCTGCGCCTACCATAACCTTGTTGCCCAAGGTGGGGTGACGTTTGCCCGTGTCCTTGCCCGTACCGCCCAAGGTAGCACCCTGATAAATGGTGCAGTAATCGCCTATCTCAGCGGTCTCACCTATTACGACCCCCGTACCGTGGTCTATAAATAAGCACTTGCCGATGGTTGCACCGGGATGTATCTCGATTCCCGTAATGAATTTTGCCATCTGGCTTATTGCCCTTGCCGCAAAACGGTATCCGTTTTTGTAAAGCTTGTTTGCAACTCTGTGGGCGGCAACTGCGTGCACGCCTGAGTACAAAAGCACGATTTCTGCGGTGTTCGTAGCGGCGGGGTCGTGCTTTTTGACGTTGTCTATATAATCGTTGAACGCCTTTTTCTGTTCTTTTGCAAACTCGCCGTATTTAATTACGGCATCGGCGGTTTTTGCGGCAAGCTTTGCCGCCTTGCCGGAAAAAGATACGTTTATATTAAAAGCCATTATTCTATTCCTTCCTTATCTGCGGCAACCCTGAGTGCCTTTGAAAGCTGATCAGCGCAGGAGGTGGGTTTAAAGCCGCAGGTGTTCCCCTCGGTGCGCGCTATTATATCCTTATAGTTCCAGCCTTCAATTAAACTGCCTATAGCTTTTAAATTACCGTTACATCCGCCGCGGAACGCAACGTTACGCACGGTACCGTCATTTTCCATGTCAAAAGAAATCTCAGAGGCGCAAACACCTTTGGTTTTATAAGTATATCTCATCTGTATCCTCGTTTCCGCTTTTTATTCTCTCCGCCGCTTTTTCGGCGTTGATCATAACTCTGTTTAATATGCTTCTGAACATCTCTATGGTTTCTTCTTTTTTGTCAACTTCCTTGTTTCTTATCATACAGACCGTGCCGTATATATAGGAGCGAACGGAGTAGACCATCTTACGTTTAAGTCCGTCAAGCCGCGGGTCGTCACCCAAATATTCATCCACCAACTCCAAAATAGGGTGTGACAGCTGAGAACGCAACCCCTCTATCATTTTGTTCTCGTCGGAGCGCATCGTCATCACCGTCATATAAGAAGGCGTCGCTTGCAAAAAGCTAAGATAAGCCACGGAAAGCTCCACAAGCTTTTTGCCTATACCGGCATCCTTATAGATTTCCAAAACCTGGTCGCGCAACAGATGCCATGACGAATTGGTATAATCCATAAGCGCCGACAGCAGATCCTCTTTGTTTTTAAAGTGCTTGTAGGGGGCGGCACAGGAAACGTTGCAAAGGCTTGCCACACGACGGAGAGAAAAATCATTGAACCCATGATTTTCCAGCTCTTTAATACCGGCAACCAAAAGACGCTCTCTTACGCCTTCCTCCGCTTTGTTATATTTCACGGAACACCCCTCCATACTACAAATATACATCATCATTATAATACTTTTTCTTTCCGTTTACAAGAGAAAGTTTTGCGTATTGCAAAAAAACTTTAAAATTATAAAAAAACTATTGACAATCAAGGGAAAAAAGACTATACTTTCCTATAGATTAACAGTGTTAACCAACTAATTTTCAGGAACGGTGAACGGTATGAAAAAGCTTGAAAAAGCAAGATTGGAAATTGATGAAATAGATAAGGAGATGGCTTCTCTTTTCAGCCGCAGAATGGCGGCGGCAAAGGAGATAGCTCTTTATAAAAAGGAGCACGGCCTTTCCGTTTTGGACAAGAAAAGGGAGGAGCTTATAATTGCCCGCAATACTCAGTGGATCGAAGGGCAGACGGAAAAGGATCATTATGCAAGCTTCTTAAAAAACACCATTGCGGTTTCAAGGGCATATCAAAGCAGTATAATCGACGGTGTATCCGTGGCATTCAGCGGCACTGTGGGCGCCTTTGCTCATATCGCCGCAAGGAAGCTGTTTCCTTACGGCAGAGCCGTTCCCTGTAAGGATTTTGCCACCGCATACAGTGCAGTGGAAAGCGGTGAATGCGACTGTGCGGTACTGCCTATTGAAAACAGCTATAACGGTGAGGTAGGGCAGGTGACCGACCTTATGTTTGGGGGCAGTTTGTTTATTAACCGTGTAACGGAGCTGGCGATAGACCAGTCCTTGTTGGGTGTTGAAGGTGCCACTATAGACGATATAAAAGAGGTTATAAGCCATCCCCAGGCGTTGGGACAGTGCGCCGAGTATATAAAGGCAAAGGGATTTTCCGTTAAAGAGTTCAGCAATACTGCTCTTGCGGCAGAGTACGTTGCCAAAAACGGCGATAAGTCCGTAGCCGCCATAGCTTCTGCCGAGGCGGCAGAGATATTCGGCCTTAATGTTATGGAACGCGCGATAAACACCGATAGAGGCAACACCACCAGATTTGCCGTTATGACCAGAGCGGAGAATTTCAGCCATCCCCCAAAAAGCGCATTGTGCTCTCTGCTGTTGTTTACGGTAAAGCACGAGGCAGGTGCATTGGCAAAGGCGCTGGACATAATAGGGCTTCACGGCTTCAATATGGGTGTTCTTCGTTCCCGCCCCACCAAGGATAAGCAGTGGCAATATTATTTTTATGCAGAACTGTTGGGCGACGTGCGAAGCGATGCGGGCAGGGATATGATGCGTATGCTTGACCGTATGTGCGATAAGCTTAAATGCGTCGGTGTTTACGAAAAAGGAGAATAAAGCTATGGTTCTTTCCGTTAAATTGCCTCACGCGGCTTACGATATAACAATAGAAGGCGGCGCTCTTAACCGCGCGGGGGAGCTTTTTGACCTTGACCGCCGTTGCCTTGTGGTAACGGATGACGGTGTGCCTTCCATATACGCGGAAACGGTGGCAAAACAGTGCGCCAACGCGGTAACTGCGGTTATTCCTCAGGGCGAGGGCAGTAAAAGCCTTGCCACTTTTGAAAAGCTCAGCGAGCTGATGTTAAAATCCGGGTTCAGCCGCAAAGATTGCGTCGTTGCCGTAGGCGGCGGTGTGGTGGGCGATATATGCGGCTTTGTAGCTTCCGCATATATGCGCGGTGTGGATTTTTACAATATCCCCACCACCTTGCTTTCTCAGGTGGATTCTTCCGTAGGCGGTAAGACGGGCATCAACTTCTGCGGCGTAAAGAATATAGTAGGTGCTTTCCATCAGCCAAAGGGTGTGCTTATAGATACGAACACCCTCAAGACTTTACCCAAAAGGCATATAGCCGCAGGTATGGCAGAGGCACTTAAAATGGGACTTACCTCCGATAAAAAGTTGTATGAGCTTTTTAAGTCGGGCAAGGCAGCAGAGGATATGGAAAAGCTTATAGAGCTTGCCCTCAGAATAAAGATTTCCGTAGTACAGCAGGACGAAAAGGAAAAAGGGCTTCGCCGCGTGCTAAATTTCGGGCATAGCTTGGGGCACGGAATAGAAGCCTTGCAAGGGGAAAACGGACTTTGCCACGGTGAATGCGTGGCACTGGGTATGCTTCCCATGTGCGGCAAGAAGTTAAGGGCAGAGCTTGTGGAGATATACAAAGACTTGGGACTGCCTACGGAGATAAACGTGGACTTGGATGAGGCGCTGGCTGTAGCTGAGCATGATAAAAAGGCAGACAGTGACAGTATAAACGTAATAAAAGTAGAAACGGCGGGAGAATTCGCAGAAGAGAAGCAAAGCTTTACGGAGTGGAAAAAGCTTATTAAAAAAGCGATGGAGGAAGACGTATAATGAGCAACAGTATAGGAAAAAATATAGTCTTTACTCTGTTCGGTGAGAGTCACGGCGGGGAGATAGGTATTGTTGCCGACGGATTACCCGCAGGACTTGCAATAGATAATGAATTTATAAAGCTTCAGCTAAGCCGCCGCCGTCCCGCAGGCAGTATATCCACCGCCCGCAGAGAAGCGGATGAATACCGCATAGTAAGCGGAGCTTTTAACGGCAAAACAACGGGCGCGCCCTTGTGCTTGCTTATTCCCAACAAGGACGTGCGCAGCAGTGCATACGAATTCTTGAAGGAAACCCCCAGACCGGGACACGCAGACTACACCGCCGCGGTAAAATACGGCGGATTTGCGGATTATCGCGGAGGCGGCCATTTTTCGGGCAGACTTACGGCTCCCCTTACCGCTATGGGCGCTTTGCTTATGCCCATCCTTAAAGCAAGGGGAATAGATATAAGCGCACACATATATTCCGTGGGCGATATAAAGGATAAACCCTTTACCCCTACCGCTTTGGAAATGGAAACGTCAAGACAAGGATTTCCCACCATAGACGAAGCCGCAGGTGAGAGGATTAAAGAATATATAAAAGAAGCCGCAGATAACGGTGACAGCGTAGGCGGTATTATAGAGATAGCGGTTACGGGATTTCCCGCCGGGGTAGGCGAGCCTTGGTTTGACGGTGTGGAAAATTCACTTGCCCGCGGTCTTTTCGGTATTCCAGCCGTTAAGGGCGTGGAATTTGGATTGGGCTTTGGCTTTGGCAACAGTACGGGCAGCCAGGCAAACGATGCCTTTTCCTTGGAAAAGGGCAAAGTGGTTACAAAAACAAATAACAACGGCGGTATAAACGGCGGTATAAGCAACGGAATGCCCTTGATATATCGCATAGCCGTAAAACCCACCCCGTCTATATACAAAGAACAAAGGACTTTGAATCTGGTAAGCGGCAAAGAAGAAGGCTTGAAGATAGAGGGCAGACACGACCCCGCCATAATCCACCGGGCTATCCCCGTAGCGGAAAGCGTAAGTGCCATGGTGCTTTGCGATTTGCTTTGTGAGCAGTTTGGTAAAGGCTGTCTTTTGCAGCGTGAGGTAGTGAAGCTATGAAATACGGATTGATAGGTGAAAAGCTTTCCCATTCATTCTCCCCCGAAATACACGGTATGTTGGGCGACTATGAGTATGAGCTGACCGAGATAGAACCCGATTCTTTAAAGGAGTTTATGGAAAGCGCGCCCTTTAAAGGCATAAACGTAACCATTCCCTATAAAAGCGCCGTTATGCCTTATCTTACTTGGATAGACGGCAAAGCCAAGGAGATAGGCGCAGTAAATACGGTGGTTAACCGCGGGGGCAGACTGTATGGTTATAATACGGATTTTTACGGCTTAAAAGCGCTTTTAAAGCGCGTAGGCGCAAACCCAAAAGGAAACAAAACCTTGATTTTGGGTACGGGCGGCACTTCCAAGACTGCCATGGCGGTGGTTAAGGATATGGGCGGCGAAGAAGTATATAAGGTAAGCCGCAGCGGTGCCGACGGCGCAATAACTTACGAAGAAGCGGTAAATTATCACAGCGACTGCGCCGTGATAATAAACACCACTCCGTCGGGTATGTACCCTAACGTGGACTCTTGCCCCATAGACCTAAAGGCTTTTCCGAAGCTTCAGGCGGTGGCAGACGTGGTTTACAACCCCTTACGCACCCGATTGGTGCAGACCGCTACGGAAATGGGCATCCCCGCCGAGGGCGGCTTGTATATGCTGGTGGCTCAGGCGGTGGCGGCATCACAGCACTTTTTTGCCGTTAGCTATGACGACGGTGTAGTAGATAAAATTTATAACAGACTGCTTCGTTCCAAGGAGAATATAGTGCTTATAGGCATGCCTTCAAGCGGAAAAAGCACCGTAGGCGGTGTGTTGGCAAAAAAATACGGCAAACCGTTAGCAGATACGGACAAGATGATAGAAGCGGCAGTGGGTATGAAGATACCCGATATATTTGCTGAAAAAGGAGAAGCGTTCTTCCGTGACAGAGAAACGGAAGCCGTAAAATCCGCAAGCGTAGGCGGCGGAAAGACTATTGCCACGGGCGGCGGCGCGGTGTTAAGAGAGGAAAACGTAAGGGCTTTGCGCCAAAACGGAAGACTTTATTTTCTTGACCGCCCCATAGAGCTGCTTTGCCCCACGGGCGACCGCCCTCTTACAAGCAATACCGCGGCTCTTGAGAAAATCTATAAGGAACGCTACGGTATATATACGAAAGCCGCAGACGTAAGGATAGAAAACGATAAAACACCCGAAGAGGCGGCAGAACTTATAATAAAGGAGCTTTACGGAGAATGAAAATATACGTACTTAACGGACCTAACCTGAACCTGTTGGGGGTAAGAGAACCCGAAGTTTACGGTTACGCCACTTATGAGGAGCTTTGCAGTAAGATAAGGCTTTATGCTTCGGAAAAAGATATAGAGGTGGAAATATTCCAAACCAACGGAGAGGGCGCCTTGGTAGATCTTATCCACAAGGCTTTTTACGATAAGGCGGACGGAATAGTTATCAACCCCGCCGCTTATACCCATACAAGCGTTGCTCTTCTTGACGCGGTAAAAAGTGTAAATATCCCTACGGTGGAGGTTCATATTTCCGACGTTAGCACAAGAGAGCCGTTCCGTCAATTCAGCTACGTCAGGGAGGCTTGCGTGGCAACCGTAATGGGCAAGGGCTTTGACGGCTATCTGGCGGCTATGGATATTTTAGGGAGTGAAAAGTAATGACAGTAACCATAAAAGCGGGCAGAGCAGTGGGTGTTACCGAAGCTCCGCCCTCAAAAAGTATGACTCACAGGCTTTTGATCTGTGCGGGTATGTGCATCGGCGAAAGCCTTATACACGGTGTTTCCTTCAGCGAGGACGTTTCAGCCACCATTGACGGACTTCGTAACTTCGGCGCGGTGGTAGAGCGTATCGGTGACGGAAGAACGGTTCGCATCCAAGGTGTGGATATGTTAAAGGCATACCCAAAAACCCCTTTGAGATGTAGGGAAAGCGGCAGTACTCTTAGGTTTTTACTGCCTTTGGCACTGCTTTCGGGCAAAAAGGTAGTACTTACCGGTGCCGAAAGGCTTTTAAGCCGTCCCATGACGGTGTATGAGGAGCTTTGCGAGTTCAAGGATTTGTACTACAAAAAAGCCGATGACAGTATAACCGTTCAGGGCAAGTTGCCTGCGGGCAGATATACCGTATCGGGCAATATAAGCAGTCAATTTATAAGCGGTTTGCTTTTTGCATTACCCTTCGTTGACGGAAACAGCTACATTAATATTACCCCGCCTATAGAAAGCCGTCCTTATCTTGACCTTACCCTTTCGGCTTTAAAGCAGTTCGGCTTGACCGCCACTTGGAAGGACGACCATACGCTGTATATACCCGGTAATCAAAAGGCTGTTCCGTGTGAATGCAGTGTGGAGGGCGACTTCTCCAATGCCGCATTTTTGGATGCCCTTAATTTCCTTGGCGGCGACGTAAGAATTAAGGGGTTGGCAGATGAAAGCTTGCAAGGGGACAGAGATTACGGCCGAATGTTTGAGCTTTTGGATCTGGGTACCCCCGCTTTGCATATAGGCGATTGCCCCGACTTGGGACCTATACTTTTCGCTTTGGCGGCGGCAAGATACGGCGGTGTGTTCAGAGGCACCAGAAGGCTCAGACTGAAGGAAAGTGACCGTTCCTTTGCCATGACCGAGGAGCTTAAAAAGTTCGGTGTTTCCTCCACGGTTCACGAAGACAGCATGGTCATCTATCCCGCCGAGTTCCATGCCCCTACCGAGCCGTTAAAAGGGCACAACGACCATCGGATAGTGATGTCCTTGGCGGTGTTGCTTACGAAAGTAGGGGGCATTATAGAAGGCGCAGAAGTCGTTAACAAAAGCTACCCCGAATTTTTTGAGGTACTTAAATCTCTGGGTGTGGAGGTAGAAGAAGTTGACGCTTGATAAAAATACACAAATACTTATAGTCGGCTTGGGCGTAATGGGCGGCGGCTACGCAAAAGCGCTTACCGACAAGGGTTATAAAGTAAGCTGTATTACCCGCAGTCAAAAAACCATTGATTACGCAATGGCGCATAATATAATATCAAAAGGTTTTGCATATCCCGACCCGCAGATCATCTCCGAAGCAGAGCTTATAATAATAGCTTTATATCCCAAGGCGGCCATCGAGTGGGTAAAGGAGTATGGAAAATATTTCCGTAAGGATGCGGTGGTTACCGACGTAACGGGTGTTAAAGGCGGAGTTGTGGAAAGTATGCAGGCGCTTATGCCCGAAGGTGTGGAGTTTATTTCCGCCCACCCCATGGCGGGCAGAGAAAGCAGTGGTGTTGAGTACAGCGACCCCCGCGTTTTCATCGGCGCAAACTATATAATCACTCCTACGGAAAAGAACACCGAGGAGGGCATAGCCATATGCAGTGAGCTTGGGCGCATTTTGGGTTTCGGACGTATTTCCGTGCTTACTCCCGAAAAGCACGACGCCATGATAGCCTTTCTTTCCCAGCTTACCCACTGTATAGCGGTTACGCTTATGACCTGTAATCAAAGCGAGGGGATGGAGCGTTATTCCGGCGACTCCTTCCGCGACCTTACCCGTATAGCAAAAATAAACGACCGTATGTGGTCGGAGCTGTTTTTGGAAAACAAAGCACCGCTTCTTAAAGAAATGGATGCATTTATAGATGAGTTCAGCCGTCTGCGCACCATGATAGCCGAGGATAATGCTGAGGATATGCGCGCGATGATGAGATTGTCAACTGAGCGCCGTACTAAGTTTGATAAACCCAAAACTTTAAAAATCAATACAGAAGAAAAGGATACAAGCAATATGAGCATGAATTTCAACCGCAAATTACCCATCCCTATGGAGATAAAGGAGCAGTACCCCGTAACTGCAGATATAGAAAAGATAAGAGATGACCAGACTAATGAGCTTAAAAAGGTGTTCTCAGGCGAGTCGGACAAGTTCGTTCTCGTTATCGGTCCTTGCTCTGCCGACCATCAGGATACGGTTATAAAGTACATCCACAATCTGCGTGAGGTACAGGAAAAGGTTAAGGATAAGATAATTATCGTTCCCCGTATTTACACCAACAAACCCCGTACCACCGGCGCGGGATATAAGGGTATGCTTCACCAGCCTGACCCTAATTCCGCCCCCGACATGCTTCAGGGCATTATCGCCATCCGCAATCTGCACATCAGAGCTTTAAAGGAAACGGGATTTGCTTGCGCGGACGAGATGCTTTATCCCGAAAACTACCGTTACCTTTCCGACCTGCTTTCATACGTGGCAATAGGCGCAAGAAGCAGTGAGAACCAACAGCACCGCCTTACAGCCAGCGGCTTGGATATCCCCGTAGGTATGAAGAACCCCACGGGCGGCGACCTTTCGGTAATGATGAACTCTATCACGGCAGGTCAAAGCTCTCACACCTTCTTATACCGCGGCTGGGAGGTAGTAAGCGACGGTAACCCCTATACCCACGCAATACTGCGCGGCTATGTGGATAAACGCGGTGTATCCCACCCCAATTACCATTACGAGGACCTTATCACCCTGCACGATCTGTACGCAAAGGGCGGTCAAAAGAACCCCGCGGTAATAGTAGACACAAACCACGCAAACTCCGACAAAAACTATTTAGAGCAACCCAGAATAGCAAAAGACGTATTGCATAGCTGTCGTTGCAGTAACGATATTAAAAAGCTTGTAAAGGGCTTGATGATAGAAAGCTATATCTACGACGGCTGTCAGAAGATAAGCGAGGACGAGATCCTCGGCAAGTCCATCACCGACCCCTGCCTCGGTTGGGAAAAGACGGAAAGGCTTATTTACGATATAGCAGACGCTTTATAAAAAATAACAGAAGCCGATAGGTTCATTTGGAATCTATCGGCTTCTTTTTGTTGGGTAATTTTGTTAAAGTGTTTTATTTGCCCAAACTATTTTGCTTTTGCTATCATTTCGATCAACTTGCCCAGCATCGGCTCAAAGGCGGCGCCGTACCAGTGGTTATCAAGGCTTGCGGTGTATCTTATACATTCCACCGTATAGTCGGCGGCAATCTTTGCGGCGGTGTAGGCGTCGATTCCTTGTATGAAAGCGCCCGTAAACGCGCTGGCATAAATATCGCCCGTACCGTGACAGCTATTTGCCAAAAAGTCGTGCTTATAATAGGAATACTCACCGTTTTTATAAACCACAACGCCCGTCTTGCCTTCCTCGTAGGAAACACCCGTAAGCACTACGTTTTTAGCACCTAACTGCGAAAGCTTCGAAAGCAGACCGTCTATGTACTCTCTGTCATACTCCGTTTTATACTCGGTATCCGTAAGGAAGCAAGCCTCGGTTATATTGGGAAGCACGTAATCAGCCTTGCCGCAAAGCCACTTCATGGCTTTTACGTATTCTTCGTCAAAGGCGGGGTACAGCTTTCCGTTATCTGCCATGGCGGGGTCAACTATCTTAACCGCCCCTTCTTTTGCACAGCGCTCAAATATATCGGCAACGTATTCGATTTGAGCGGTACTGCCCAAATACCCCGTATATATGCCGTCAAAAAACAGCCTTTCCTTTTCCCAATGGTTGGTTATGGCGGGGATGTCCTCCGTCAGGTCGCGTACGGTAAATCCGGTAAATCCTGCCGTGTGGGTGGAAAGCACTGCCGACGGTAATACTGCCGCTTCCACACCGCAAGCGGAGATAATGGGCAACGCTACCGTCAGTGAGCATTGACCCACGCAGGAAATATCTTGGATGGTTAAAACTCTTTTGTAAGACATAACGTTTTTACCTCTCTTTACTCAACTTTGGGCAGCGTTTTTTGCGCTTCGGCCAGTTCTTCATCGGTGGGCATATAGTCACCCATCACTCCGTCGTTGAACTTGCCGTAGGACAGCATATCAAAATATCCCGTACCCGTAAGACCGAAAAGTATCGTCTTTTCTTCGCCGGTTTCCTTGCATTTGAGCGCTTCTTCTATAGCTACGTGGATAGCGTGTGCGCTTTCGGGTGCGGGTAGCGTACCCTCCACTCTTGCAAAGAACTGTGCCGATTCAAACACTTTCGTTTGCTCAACGGAGCGCGCCTCCATAAGTCCTTGTGCGTAAAGCTCGGACAATATGGGGTTCATACCGTGGTATCTAAGACCGCCCGAATGGCTGGGGGAGGGGATATAGCCACTGCCCAGCGTGTACATCTTGGCAAGAGGACAGATCATGCCCGTATCGCAATAGTCGTAGGCGTAAACACCTCTCGTAAGGCTGGGGCAAGAGCAAGGCTCTACCGCTATTATTTGATAATCAGCCTCACCTCTCAGCTTTTTGCCCATAAAAGGTGCGATAAGACCGCCCAAATTAGAGCCGCCGCCGGCACAGCCGATGATCATATCGGGTTTTATGCCGTATTTATCCAATGCGGTTTTGGTTTCTATACCGATTACCGTTTGGTGAAGCATTACTTGGTTAAGCACGCTTCCAAGTACGTATCTGTAGCCTTCAAGGCTTGTGGCTTTTTCCACCGCCTCGGATATTGCACATCCAAGACTGCCCGTAGTATCGGGATGCTCTGCAAGTATCTTCCTACCCACTGCGGTTTCCATGGAAGGGGAGGGAGTTACCGTTGCACCGTAGGTACGCATAACCTCGCGGCGGAAAGGCTTCTGCTCGTAGGAGCATTTAACCATATATACCTTGCAGTCCAAATCAAAATAAGAGCAAGCCATGGATAAAGCGGTGCCCCACTGACCTGCGCCCGTTTCGGTAGTAACGCCCGTAAGACCCTGCTTTTTAGCGTAATAAGCCTGGGCAATGGCAGAATTAAGCTTGTGACTGCCGCTGGTGTTGTTGCCTTCGAATTTGTAGTATATCTTTGCGGGTGTACCCAACTTTTCCTCAAGACAATAGGCTCTTACCAAGGGCGCGGGACGGTACATTCTGTAAAAGCTTCTTATTTCTTCGGGAATCTCAAAATATGCCGTATCCTCGTCCAGCTCTTGCTTTATAAGCTCGTCACAGAACACCGGGGATAATTCCTCAGCGGTCATGGGCTTTAAAGTTTCGGGGTTAAGAAGGGGTGCGGGTTTCTTTTCCATATCCGCACGAAGGTTATACCAAGCAGTTGGCATTTCCGATTCTTCAAGGTAAATTTTGTACGGGATCTTTTCCGTTTGCATTTTCAATTCCTCCTAATTTAAAACTTGAGGTGAACAAAAAAACCTGTCCCCTCAGAAAAAATCTGCTGGGACAGGATTATAATCCTGCGGTGCCACCCGGCTTGACACGGTACAAAACCATGCCCACTTTACACGCACTGCTTTACTATGCGCTGACCTTTGATAACGAAGTGCCCACTCCGTCTCCCATACTCTGCAAAACGCATTTCTGCTCGCCCTCGAAAGTCCATTCAACCTTATGTTTTTCACCGCAATCCCAGCACCTGCGGCTCTCTGTGGAAAAAGTGACAAGGCCTACTTACTCTTTCTCAACGGTTTACACTATTATAATTCCGCAAAATTGATTTGTCAAGAGGGGAAAACAAATTTTTTTACCCTCTTTTAAAGCTTATTTTTTAAGGTTGTTTGCCAAAAGGTCGCGTATCTCCTTAAGAACCTCTGCGTTCTTTTCTTCTATGGTGGGTTCAGCGGGAGCAGCAGGAGCTTCCTCAACAGCCTCTTCCTCCTTGCGAAGCTTCTTCATAAGCTCTTCACGCTTCTTCTGGAAGGTCATAGCAGACTTGATGATAACGAAAAGCACAAGGGCAACCAAGAGGAAATCGATTATGCTCTGAATAAACTCGCCCCAATAGATTGCGCTTTCAGCAATTACATTGCCCTCGGCATCAACGCTTTCAGGCTTTAAAACGGTCTTAAAATCGGTAACGGCTTTATCGCCTACAAGATATGTAATAACGGGCATAATAACCTTATCCGTAAGCGCGGTAACTATTGCCTTAAAGGAGTTACCTATAATAACACCGACAGCCATATCAAGTATGTTGCCTTTGGTTATAAATTCCTTAAATTCTGTGATAAAACCCTTCTTTTTTTCTTTCTTTGCCATTTTTAAAATCTCCTTAAAATTTGTGTTCTTATATCAATTGCCCTGTCGGGGTAATTGGTGATAACTGCGTCTACACCTGCGTCCATCAGCGCCTTAAGGTCTTCCTTGCTGTTGGGGGTGTAGGGGTGTACTCTAAGCCCTGCGGCGCGGGCGTTGGCAACGTAATTCTCGTCTGCCAAAACCGGCGCAAAGGAAGGATGCAGTGCGGTAGCTTTAAGGGCGGTGCCCAAGCTTACGTATTCGGGGTCGTCACCGTAAAGCGGTGCAACAAAGCTTTCGGGTGATTTTTCCTTAAGCTCTGATAAGTATTCGTGGACGAAGGAGGAGTAAATAACGCGGCTTCTTGCGTCGTACTTACGTTCCAGCTCCAACACCTTATCTACGATGCCCTCGCTGGTGCGTTTAAGCTCCACGTTGATTATAAGGTCCGTTTTAGGCAAAATAGCCTCGTAGACCTCTGCCAGCGTGGATATTCTTTCCTCCTCAAAACGCTTGCCGAAGGCGGTGGGATAGCCGAAGCTGTACTGCTTCAGCTCAGCCAAGGTCATCTCCTCAATAACCCCCTCACCGTTACTGGTGCGATTTATGGCAGAGTCGTGGCAAACCACCACCTCGCCGTCTTTTGTAAGATGTACGTCCAGCTCTATACCGTCGGCACCTAATTTAGCCGACAGTATAAAGGCGGAAAGAGTGTTTTCGGGAGCGTAGGCAGAGGCACCTCTGTGTGCCCATACTGCGGTATATGTCATGGAAAACCTCCTTGTTTAAGCGTTAAGCTTTGCAAGAAGATCGTCCACGTCGGCGCCGTGAACTGCGCACGCCTGCCCAATAGTTTCGCTTCTGGAGCAAGGACAGCCCAAGCAGTGCATACCTATTGAAATAAATACGGCTGCGGTTTCGGGCTTTTGGTCAAGAACGTCACCTATTATAGAGTCTTTAGTGAACATAGCGGTCATCCTTTCTTTTATCGTTATTGTGTATTTTAATAATATTTATAAGCATAAGCGCAAATTGGAACAAAGCAAACATCATTACGGGTGGTATCAAAGCACCGCAGGTCGCCTTGTATCCCGGCAACGTATAGCCGAACAGCTTCGAAGCATCCGACCAAAGGGAGGGCACTACGCTTAAAAGCAACGCACAAGCGGAAAAAGCGAAAATCTGCCAGCTTTTGAAGGCAGAGGAGTAAATAACGTGATCCTGCTCTGCACCGAAAAGCAAGCCAAACGCTAAAAACAGCGTAAACGAAATGACCATTGCAGTGGCTCTGCTTTCTTCCGCCCCTCCAAGACTGTTCACTACTAAGCTTGTGCATACAAGTCCTATGCCGATACAAATTCCGTAAATAACCGTAAACAGTATGCCCCGTTTGCCGCCGTTATAGTCGGTCTTGTCCTCCAAAAGCCGTCTGTGGTCGGAGGTGAAGGTAGCGGCACAAGCCAAAATCGGGTTAATAACACAGCCGCAGATGATAATATCCTGCAATCTAAGCGGCATTTCGACGCCCGTGAATACGCTTAACGCAAGGCATACGAGCAGCGCCAACCCTCCCAAGCTTAGCTGACGGGCGGTACTTACTATCCGTTTATATATCATCTTAGAGGATCTTAATACCGCTTCCACGGTTTTAAGTCCCTGCTTATAAAGCAATACGTCGGCGGCATACTTAACGGTTTCGGGCGAATCCGTCGCCGGAACGAAGGTAGCATCCGCTTCCTTCATCAAAGAAAGTCTGTCCGTATTATGGGCGGTTATCGCCACGGTTTTACCGCTTTCTTTTCTAAGGCGAAGCACGTCCAGCCATTGTGCATCGTTATAGTTAAGGAACAGCTTGTATTTATCGTTGTCGGCAATATAAAGTCCTCTGTCCGTAAGCCTTAATTCCTCTGCGGACATGACCTGCTTTTCGCTGTCTATTATCCCCGCATTACGCGCCATATTAACTGCCGTCACGTAAGCATCGTTGGAAAGCATAACCGTTTCGATACCGCCGGCGGCGCATTTGTAAACCGCGCTGGCGGAATCTAACTTCAAGGAGGTGTAAAGTCCTATAAAGCCGTTTAGCACCAAGCGTCTTTCCGCCATAACGGTATTTCTCAAGCTGTCGCAATCGCAAACTGCAGAGGCGATGGCGATAACGTGCTGAGAAGCGTCACCCATATCACGGGCGGCTTCTTCCATACGGCGGCGGGAAAAATCGTCAAAGCGGTTATTGGTACCCTCCGCATCGTAGCCTGCGCATAAAGGCAAAATGTCCTCAGGCTTACCGCGCATAATAAGCAAATTAGAGTCGTCGTGGAGATAAAGTGCGCGGCTGATAGCGCCTTCCTTGTCGTATTCCGCTTCCATTCGGAAGTATTCTTCCTTAAAAGAATCTATGTTTATGCCGATACCGTCGCAAGCTCTTGCCAAGGAAACGTCTGCGGGCTTGCCGTAAAAGCTCTCGCCCATTTTGCCGTGGCTTCCGCTTCTTCTGACGTCAGAGCAAAGCAAAGCCAAGGTCATAACCTTTCGTATATTCTCGCGGCTTTCGGGGGTAACCGCATAATAACTGCGGTTTATGTATATACGTTTAGGCTCCAGCTCACTCATGGGGAAAGCCACTTCCTTATCGCACATGACCGTGTCGGTAACGCAAAGCGTATCCACCGCCGAGGGCTTTTTAAGCACTGCGGAGTTTTTGTACATATTCCGCACGCCTGAGGAAAAACCTATAAGCATAAGCGCTCTTCCGCTGCTTTGCATACAGCAAGCGGTGCACGCAACCGCGTTAAGATAAAGGTTAACCAAAGGCTTTTCCATAAAAAAGCCTGCAAGCACCAATGCAAAGGAAAGTGCGGAAACCGTAAGGGTAAAAATATCAAAGATCTTTTTCGTTCTGTGATAAACCCTAGGAAGCTTTTCTTCCGCCTCCTCGTCTTCCTTAAAAAGTCTGCACTCACTGCCCACGCGGCAAACTATGGCAGTGGCTCTGCCCGAAGTGACGATAGTGCCGGCATAGACCATATTATAGCTGCCCTTGGCTTCACCGTCGCCTATATACTCCGCATCCTTTTCCGTAGATACCTTGACTCCCGTAACGGGGGTTTCCAGCACGCAAAGTCTGTTGGTTTCCGTAAGTCTTGCATCTGCGGGGACTATACTTCCGCTCTCAAGCTCAATAATATCTCCCGTAACCAATGCAACGGTGCTTACTGATACCCACTTTCCGCCCCTCAATACAACGCTTCTCAGGGCGGTATCTCTGGTGCTTTTGTTAAGGGATACGGCGGCTCTCTGCTCTAAAAACGCATTGACCGTCATAACGGCGGTAAGCATTGCCGCCAAGGGGGTATATATCTCCACACCGCCTGTAAACACCGCGCAAACCAAAAGGCTTACTATCATAAGGGGCATATAAATACCCCTTAGCTGTTTTTTTAGGCAAGAGCTGAAGGACTCGTCATAGGCTTGCTCGCGGTGGTTAAGTCCGTGCTCCATACGGGCGCGGCGCACCTGATGTTTGGTAAGCCCCTTGCTCATATCGGTGCCCAAATAAGCGGCAACCTCAAAAGCCTCCATCTCCGCAGGGGAAAACCCCTCTTTACCTCGCCTTGACTCAGGGGCTATTTCATATGTGTCTGTAGTTCTTGCTATTTCCTGTTTCTTCATAATCCCCTCATCAAAGGCTTATAACTTTTAGATACAAGCCACGGTAAGCTCTCCGTTTTCGCCGCTTATGCTAACGGCGCTTACGGGCGTTCTGTAGTTTTCTATTATCTTTGCGGCAACCGCATCTTCAACCTGTGTCTGTATAAGGCGGCGCAAATTTCTTGCACCGTATCTATCGGAATAACCCTTTTCCGTAAGCACGTCTACCGCCGCGCTGTCCCAAACGAAGCTTATGTCTTTTTCCGCCAGCACTTCCTTTAAGTCGTTAAGCATAATAGCGCAAATAGCCTTAAAGTTATCCTTGGAAAGACGGTTAAATACCACTATCTCATCTACGCGGTTGATAAATTCGGGCCTTAAGAACTTCTCAAGCGCCTTCATGGTACGGTCTCTGTCACTCGTAGCCGCATCCGCGTTAAAGCCTGCGGTAGGGGATACGTTGGAAGAGCCTGCGTTTGTGGTCATTATAATAATGGTGCTTTCGAAGTTTATCTCTTTGCCGTGGCTGTCCGTTATTCTGCCGTCGTCAAGAATTTGAAGCAAAATATTCATAACGTCGGGATGTGCCTTCTCTATCTCGTCAAAAAGCACCACGCTGTAAGGCTTGCGGCGGATCTTCTCCGTAAGCTGCCCTGCATCGTCGTATCCCACGTATCCGGGAGGAGAGCCGATAATACGGGAAACGGAATACTTCTCCATAAACTCGGACATATCAAGTCTTATCAAGGATTCGGGACTGTCAAACAAATAATTTGCAAGCACCTTAACAAGCTCTGTCTTACCAACGCCCGTACTGCCCGCAAAGATAAAGGAAACGGGCTTTTTCTTGTAGGAAACACCGGCGCGGCTTCTCTTTATTGCTTTTGCTACCTTGCTTATAGCCTCGTCCTGACCTATTATTCTGCTTTGAAGCTCTTTTTCAAGTCTGTCTATTTTGGCAAACTCGTTTTCGGTAATACTGCTGGCGGGTATCCCCGTCCATATTTCTATTACCTTTGCCACGTCATCGTCGGTAAGATATAGCTTATCGCGCTTTTTGGAAAGCTTTTTGAATTCCTCTTGCTTTTGAGCCTCGTCCGTGCGAATATCCGCCAACAGACGATAGCTTTCCTCATCTTGCTCTCCGCTTTCAAGCTCCTCTCTGCGGGCAGACAGTTTTGCAAGCTCCTCGTCAAGTGCCGCAAGCTTATTCACTACGGGTGAATCCATAGCCAAACGAGATGCCGCCTCGTCCATAAGGTCTATGGCCTTATCGGGCAGATAACGGTCCGTTATATATCTTTCGGAAAGAATAACCATCCTTCTTATAAGGTTTTCGGTTATCTTTATGCCGTGGTAATCCTCGTAATATCCCTTGATGCCCTTTAATATCTTAACCGTATCTTCAACGGTGGGCTCGTTTATCATTACGGGTTGGAATCTGCGCTCCAAGGCAGAGTCCTTCTCTATATATTTTCTGTACTCGGTCAAGGTTGTGGCACCTATCATCTGGATTTCCCCGCGGGAAAGTGCAGGTTTTAAGATGTTAGCCGCGTTCATACCGCCCTCAGCCGCACCTGCAGAAACCATAGAGTGTACCTCGTCCATAACGAGTATGATATTACCCAGCTTCTTAACCTCGTCAATAAGACCCTTGATGCGGTTTTCAAACTGACCTCTGAACTGAGTGCCCGCAACTATGGCGGTCATATCCATAAGGTGTACTTCTTTATCCTTCAGCTTGTAGGGAACGTTGCCCGATACTATTGCGCTTGCCAACGCCTCCGCCACTGCGGTCTTACCTACGCCCGGCTCACCTATAAGGCAGGGATTATTCTTTTGTCTGCGGCAAAGGATTTGCATTATTCTGCCAAGTTCCGTTTCTCTGCCAACTATCTTGTCAAGCTTACCCTCTCTTGCCTTGGCGGTAAGGTCCTGACAAAACTGGGAAAGATGCTTTCTCTCTGACTTCTTTTTGTCTTCGGGCTTTTTCTCTCCGTTGGCGTTTTGGTTCTTGTTGCCACCCATGTTGGGGAACAACGCGCCGAAATTTATGGCAGGCGCTCTTCCGCTGTCCTCGCCGTTTTCACCGTCTTCATCGTCCATGGGCATAAGAGAATTGACCTCGTCCATCATGGCATCCAGGTCTTCCTCGTTTATCCCCATTTTTTCTATTATATCCGTAACGGGCTTAACGCCCAATTCCTTTGCACATTTAAGGCACAGGCCTTCGTTAATGGTTTTATTTCCCTCCATACGGGTTACAAATACCACCGCAACCCTCTGTTTGCAACGGGAACACATTTTTGTCATAGTCTGTCAAAGCACCGCCCTCGGTGCAACCTCCGATTGAAAAATTATAAAATATTAGCTAAAAAATTGCCGTTGTCAAATATATGATAAATAAAAGAATTATCGGGATTGATAGCCGCTATCCAATCAGCGCCTAATCCTGCGGCAACGGGCACTATAAGCTTTAAAGCAAGGCATAACATAAACACTCTGAATACCGCAAGGATAACCCCCGCAACACAGCCTAAAATCTTGTTTGCTTGCTTTAGTACCGGCAAGGCTACCACCTTATCCATCACTATCTCCAAAATCTTTACCGCGATTCGCGTGAAGATAAACAATATAAGATAAGCCAGCACGGTACAGCATAATGCAACGCCCGTGCTCCTCAGGCTGTTTTTAACGTTGGTTCTTACCGTGTCAATGCCTTCCGTTTTCCATTCATCGTAGCTGTCTTCAATGCTCTCGTATTTTTCTTCAGCTCCGAAAATGGAGAAGATGCGCTCCAGCGCCTTTTCGTCTTCTTTTTCTTCGTCCTCTTCCGTGTACATTTTATCGTAATTATCTCTGGTTATTACGTTGTCCACGGCGTCGTCTATAAGGGAACCTATGTTGCTTCCGAGCTTGGTCCCCTGCAAATATTCGGAAAAGGGTGCTTGAAAAGCAATAGCCACTATCAAGGCTATGGCAAAGCCCAACGTGCCCAGCATGGTCTTAACAAAACCCTTTTTCACGGACATTGCGATAGTATAAACGAGAATGCCTATGATAAGCAGATCTATAAATGCTGTCATTATTCCGATACCTCCGTGTTTGCGTTAAAAAGCTTGCCGTAGTCCAAATCTCCGCCCGTTCCGTGAGTAAGCACGAAAACGGTGGTGTTTTCAATGGGTAAGATCTCTATAACGTCAATGGATACTTCATAACTCGCCTTTTCGCCGTCTTCAATACGGGTAATATAAAGCATACCGTCGCTTACCACGAACAGATGACCGTCAAAGTATCTTGCAAGCCTTATGCCTTTTTCGTAGCTTTCCGCAAGCAAAAGCTTGCCGCTTTTACCGTCGTAAAGCTCTATCGTTTCCTCGGCGCTCATGGTAGCGGAGGAATACATTCTCATAAAGCCTTCACCGTTTATTCCGTAGCTGTCGATTCCTTTAAGTCCAAACTCTGCCGCGGAAACTAAATTTCCCTCGCCGTCAAAAAACCTACAGCACTTGTCGGTCATCAGCATAAAGCCGCCGTCCTCGGTGAATACCGCCTTGTAGGGGTACTCTTCCTTGAACTGCATGGTGGCAATGGCATCCTCTTGCTTCAGGGAGTACAGTCCAAGCTCCGTTATAAAAATGCCGTTGTTGGCATAAACGGACGCCGTAAGCAGTCTGCTTTCGTCACCGCTGAGGTCGATAGTCTGAGTATATTGGGAGCCAAAGGAGCGTTTGTAAACCTCGCGGTATTTTTCGTCATATACGAACACGGTGCTTCTCGTGGTCTTTTCGGAGCTTGCCACGGCTATATATCCGTCGTCCGTAGCAGCCACGTCTCTTATAGCGTAGTTATATCGTAAGGTTTTAACGGTTTCCAAGGCGTTTTTTATAACGAGTTCGTTACCGCCCAAATCGTATATATACATATACTTTGATCCTGAAACCACCTGGGGATCATCCATTTTTACGGAGGAATCCGCTGCCTTACGTTGCCCGTTCAGACCGTAAACGGTGCACCCACTGCCGTTGACCACGGCTAAATCGCCCCTTACCAAGGTGAATTTGTTGTGTTCGTTACTGTCGTAGTAAATAGTTTTGTACTTATCTACTTGTATGTTGTCACCCGTTAAAGAATTAACGAGATACTTAAAATTATCCATGTTTATTTGGTCCGTGCGGAAGGAAAAACCCCACAAAACCACAAGCAGAAGCAAAAGCAGGGTTAAAAACTTGCTTATGGTTATAATAGTACCCATTCGGCGGTAATGTATGCCGGTATCGCTGTCTTTATTCTTATTCTTGCCGCCGAAAACGGTTAAAGCGCCCATTTTAACCCTCGCCTCCTTTTATTTGGTCATTTCTTCTATGCGTGCCTTCAGCTCGCCTTCATCGTAAAAAACCTTGTTAAGATACAATCCCTCCGCAGGTGCGGTCGGTCCTGCATCCTTACGCACCTTGCTTTCCAAGGCTTTCTCTATATCCGTTCCTTTAAGCAAGGAGCCTACCATTATCCGTACCATATTGTAAAGAAATCCGTCTGCCGCCGTGTAAATACAGATATAGTCGCCCTTTTTAACTACGCGGAAATAGTAAACCGTCCGTACCGTATCGGTTATCTTGCTCCCCGCAGACATAAATGCGCCGAAATCATTTTTGCCCTCGTAAGCTCTGCCCGCTTTATCCAAAGCAACGGCATCGATGGGGAAGGGGTACGCATAGCTGAGTCCCTCGGTGAAGGGGTCTCTAACGCGGCTGTTCCTTATAACGTACATATATTCCTTGCCCAAAGCGCTGTATCTGGCGTGAAAATCATCTTTTTCCACCCTTGCGTTTTTAACGCTTATATCCGCGGGCAGATGCATATTCATCGCCAAAGGAAGCTTATCTTCGGGGATTATTTTGTCGCTTTCTACGTGGCAAACGTATCCAAGTGCGTGCACACCGCTGTCCGTTCTGCTGCAGCCGGAAACGTTAGGTCTGTAGCCAAACACCTTCTCTGCGGCATCCTGTATAAGCTTTTGCACTGCCACCGCGTTTTTTTGAACCTGCCAGCCGCTGTAGTTAGTGCCTATATAGCTGACGGTTAATGCATAAACGGGCATTATACTCTCACCCCGTATCTGTTAATGAAGAATACGGCAACGCATATGCCCACCGTAACGGTCAGGAATGCGTAATCCCTGAAGCAGCTTTTAATCTGCTTCATTTTGGTTCTGCCCTCTCCTCCGCGGTAGCAACGGCATTCCATCGCCTCCGCAAGCTCATCCGCGCGGCGGAAGGAGGATACGAACAGGGGAATAAGGATGGGGATCAAAGCCTTTGCGCGCTTGATAAGTCCGCCCGACTCCATATCCGCGCCCCTTGCCTTTTGCGCCGACATTATCTTATCCGTTTCCTCGATAAGGGTGGGGATAAACCTCAAGGCTATGGTCATCATCATTGCAAACTCGTGTACGGGCACTTTTATCTTCTTTAAAGGGGAAAGCAGTCTTTCTATGGCGTCCGTCATATCCAGCGGCGAGGTGGTATAGGTAAGCACCACGAAGCTGCTGCATACGAGGCAAGCCAGCCTAAGAATCATAAAGAGCGCGTATATAAGTCCTTCTTTATATATTTCTATAAAGCTCCGATGCCAAAGCAGTGTTTCGCCTTCGTAAAAGAACACGTTAAGCACCGCCGTGAATATGAAGATGAAAAGGAGCATCCTCAGGTTTTTAAGTATTATCTTTATGGGTATTTTTGAAACAAGCACAAGGGTTACCGTAACCACTCCCATAAGCAAAAAAGAAAAGGAGCTGTCAGCGGCAATGATTCCTATTATAAGTGCAAGAAGTATAAGTATCTTAAACCTTGCATCGGTCTTGTGCAACAATGAATTGCCCGGGAAAAACTGCCCAAGCGTTATATCTTTAAGCATCGGTATCTCCGCTATCGGTTTTATTTTTTAAAAGCTCCGTAATGCGTTTAACGCCCGCTTCCACCGTGTAAACCTCGGTGTTTTCCGCAAGAGAGCGCTTGGTAAGCTCCACAAAAAGCTTTGTAACCTGGGGTAGATCCAGAGAAGCCTCAAAAAGCTTTTCCGCATCTCTGAATATCTCGGCAGGAGTGCCTTGCATATGCACCCTGCCTTTATCCAAGACCACTATATAATCGGAATATTTGGCAATATCCTCCATACTGTGGGAGATTATTATCATGGTGCTTTTTTGGCTTTTTCTAAGCTCCAAAAGACCGCCTATTATCTCCTCGCGCCCTGCGGGGTCAAGTCCCGCCGCCGGCTCGTCCAGCACCAAAACCTCGGGTGTCATTGCCGCAACACCGGCAATAGCCACGCGCCTTCTTTGCCCACCGGAAAGCTCAAAGGGCGACTTTTTAAGCTGTTCGTCCTCAATACCGCAAAACCTTGCCGCTTGCCGTACCGCTCTGTCCAGCTCTTCACCCTCCATCCCCATATTCTTGGGACCGAAGGCTATATCCTTATACACAGTGTCTTCAAAAAGCTGATATTCGGGATACTGGAACACAAGCCCTACACGAAAGCGCACCTTGTTTATTTCCTTGGGCTTTTCCCAAATATCCGCGCCGTCAAGGAATATCTGCCCCTCGGTAGGCTTGTTAAGCCCGTTAAGAAGCATGGCAAGCGTGCTTTTGCCGCTTCCCGTATGTCCTATTATGCCCACCACACGGTCACTGCCGAAATTTATATTCACATTGTCCAGCGCCTTTTTCTCAAAAGGGGTGCCCTCTCCGTAAACTACGGAAATATTCTTAACTTCTATACCAGACATTGTTTATCCCTTTGCTAATTTTTCTATTGCCTCTGCCGCTTCCATGGTGTGCAATACGCCCTTGGGCAGATTGTATCCCAAGTTTATAAGCTCGTCGCACAGCTCCGTTATTTGGGGTGTGTCCAGCTTAACGGCGCGTAGCTTATCCCCGTGGGAGAAAACCTCCTTAGGCGTTCCGTCCATTATGGCTTTGCCGCCGTCAAGCACTATAACTCTGTCAGCTTCCGCCGCCTCATTCATATAATGGGTAATGTTTATTACGGTCATACCCTTCTCTTTGTTAAGCGCCTTCATACGCTCGGTAATATCCCGTCTTCCCAAGGGGTCAAGCATGGCGGTGGCTTCGTCAAATATAATGCACTTGGGCATCATCGCCAGCACACCTGCTATAGCAACGCGCTGTTTTTGCCCGCCCGAAAGCTTGTAGGTGGCGTGCTTTGCGTAATCGGTCATATCCACTGCCGCCAAGCATTCGTCTACGGTCTTTCGGATAAGCAAAGGCTCCATGCCCAAATTTTCGGGCGCAAACGCCACGTCCTCCTCCACCACGCTTGCAACCAGCTGGTTATCGGGGTTTTGGAAGATCATGCCGCAGTTACGGCGAAGCTCGTAAAGCTCATCCTCATCGGCGGTAGACAGTCCGCCTACGGTAATACTGCCGTGAATCGGTTGTAAAATTCCGCATATAAGCTTGGCAAGGGTGCTTTTTCCACTGCCGTTTCTGCCTAAGACCGCAGTGTAACTGCCTTCCTCAAAGCTTAGATCAAGGTTATCAAATATTCTAACGCCGTCCTCTCCCTCTTCATAGGAAAAGGAAAGCCCTTTTATCTCGATATACGCCATAAATACCTCATACGATATATGCCCTCATACCGTCCAACGGCTTGAAGCACCGCATGGCAAGCAAAGACCGCTTTTAACCACGGGCAGACCAAGCTCGTCGCTTTCTACCTTGCCGCCGAAACGCTTTGTAAGCGCCTCGCCTAAAATGTAACCGCAGGTAGAGGGTGAAAGTCCCGCCGTGTAGGAATTAAGCAGTACGAACAGCGGTTCATCGGAAAGAAGCGGTACCAGATCCGCCACCAAACCGCACAGATCCTTCTCCAAAGACCATTTCTCTCCGTTGGGGCCTCTGCCGTAGGAGGGAGGGTCAAGGATGATAGCATCGTATTTATTACCCCGTCGTTGCTCACGGTGTACGAACTTAAAGCAATCGTCCACGATGTAACGTATCCCGTCTTGTGGCACACCGCTTAAAGCCGCGTTGGTTTTAGCTCTGGCAACCATACCCTTGGAAGCATCCACGTGGCAAACGAAGGCGCCCGCCAAAGCCGCCGCAACGGATGCACCGCCCGTATAGGCAAAAAGGTTAAGCAGCTTTATCTTTCTGCCGCTTTTTTTTATAAGCGGCGCAAACCAATCCCAATTTGCCGCCTGTTCGGGGAACACGCCCGTGTGCTTGAACCCCATGGGGGAAACGGAAAACTTCATATCTCCGTAGCTTATCTGCCACTCCTCAGGCATATTCTTTTTTACCCAGCTTCCGCCGCCGCCGGAGGAACGGCTGTATATTCCGTGGGCGTTCTTCCACTCGCCGCCTTCACCGCCGCCCCATATTATCTGGGGGTCGGGACGGACGAGCACGTAGTCGCCCCACTTCTCAAGGCGCTTTCCGTCGCCTGCATCTATTAAAGTGTAGTCTTTCCAATTAGAGGCAATAAACATCTAAGTTCCTCGTCAATCATCAAAAAATTTGGTTTGTTCCGCTGCTCCGTTGGGAATCGCAATACCTAAATGACGGTATGCACCAGCAGTAGCACAGCGCCCTCTGGGCGTGCGGTTAAGAAAACCCAACTGCAAAAGATACGGCTCGTACACGTCCTCAAGGGTAACGGATTCCTCACCCGTAACCGCTGCCAAGGTTTCAAGTCCTACGGGGCCGCCGCCGAAATGCTTGATAATGGCGGTAAGCATCCGTCTGTCCGTACCGTCAAGACCTAACTCGTCAATATCTAAGCTGGCAAGAGCTTTGTCTGCTATCCGTCTGTCAATAACTCCGTCGCCTATTACCTGAGCAAAGTCACGCACACGCTTCAGCAACCTGTTGGCTATACGGGGCGTACCTCTTGAACGGCTTGCTATTTCCAAGGATCCGTCACGCTCTATCTCTATACCCAATATGCCCGCGCTTCGGGTAACTATCTGCGCAAGCTCTTCGGGCGTGTACATCTCCAAACGGAAAAGCATACCGAATCTGTCGCGGAGAGGGGAGGAGAGCTGACCTGCTCTCGTAGTTGCGCCTATAAGCGTAAAAGGCTTCAAGGGGATGCGTATGCTCCTTGCGGCAGGACCCTTGCCCATCATCAGATCCAAGGCAAAATCCTCCATGGCGGAGTACAGCACCTCCTCCACCTGACGTGGCAAACGGTGTATCTCGTCTATGAACAGAATGTCGTTCTTGCCCAAGGTGGTAAGCAATGCCGCCAGATCACGGCTTTTCTCTATGGCGGGACCGGAGGTGACCTTCAGGCTTACCCCAAGCTCCTCGGCTATTATCATGGATAAGGTGGTCTTGCCCAGACCGGGCGGGCCGTGAAGAAGCACGTGGTCAAGGTTATCTCCGCGCTCTTTTGCGGCGGCTATGAAGACCGACAGGTTTTCCTTAACCTTTTCTTGTCCCACGTAGTCGTCTATACGCTTGGGACGCAAAGAGTTTTCGCTATCTGCGTCCTCGGCGGAAAATCCGCTGTCCATTATTCTGCTTTCATAATCAAATTCATACTCGCTGCCTGTGTTAAGCGGCATATTTCCGCCTCCCTTCTTTCGCTCCCGTTATATTCTGTTAAGGCGTTTAAGAGCTTCGCCTATCTTCTCTTCCAAGGGCATGGAAGCGGGCAAGCCTTTTAGTGCCGCCGCCGCCTCATCTTTGCGGAAGCCCAATACTATAAGCGCATCCATTGCATCGCCGTCGGCATAGCTTGCCTCGGCAACGGTTGCACCGCCTTCAATGTGTGTCAGTTTGCCGCTTAGCTCAAGAATGATCTTCTGTGCGGTTTTAAGGCCTATACCCTGTGCGCGGCTTATTGCCTTTGCATCGCCTGCGTTAACAGCGGCGGTAAGACTTTCCGCCGTCAGTGTGGAAAGTATGGCACCCGCGGCCTTGGGGCCTACTCCGTTAACACCGATAAGAAGCTTAAATAAATCCAGCTCCTCCTCGGTGGCAAAACCGTAAAGCTCCATTATATCTTCTCTTACGTTCAGGTAAGTGTAAAGCAAAACGTTGCTATCAAGTTTGGAGGCGATGGCGGAATAAGTGCTTCCGCTTACCCATAGCTTGTACGCTACACCGCCGCAGTCAACGGCGGCAAAATCGTTAGCAAGCGTAACCAGCTTGCCCTTTATGTAATAAAACATCTCTTATCTCCATCCGTAGTTGTGGGATACAAAATTTGCGTGGCATATGGCGATAGCCAAAGCATCGGCGGTATCGTCGGGTTTGGGCACCTCGTCAAGCTTAAGCAACAGCTTGGTCATATACATTATCTGCCCTTTCTCAGCTCTGCCGTAGCCTACCAGATTTTGCTTTATCTGCAAGGGGGTGTATTCGTAAATATCAACGTTGCATTGCTCTGCCGCCAAAAGAACGGCACCGCGGCACTGCGCTACGTCTATTGCCGTCTTTACGTTTTTGTTAAAAAACAGCTCTTCTATTGCCACAACGTCGGGTTTGTGTCTTTTAAGTATGGCAAAAACCTCGTCGTATATCTGCCGTATGCGTTTTTCCAGCAAGGTGTGCGGCTTGGTGATTATCGTCCCGTACTCCAAAGGACGGTAGGCAGCTCCTTCGGCGGAAATAACTCCGTAACCCACCGTGGCAAGCCCCGGGTCAATGCCTAAAATCACCATAAAAAACACACCACCCCATATAGTTATCCATATTCAGCTTATTCTATCATATTATCGCTTTATAGTCAACACAAAAAAAGAAGAAAAAATATTTTAAAAAAAGGTATTGCCAAATGCAAAAAAATATATTATTATATACACAAGGTTTACGTGACCTCGTATTCAAAATTACATTTGGAGGTTTTTGGAATTATGAAAGATAGAATTGTTGAAGTTTTGGCTAAACAGCTTAGAATTGATCCTTCCGAAATTAACGAGAACAGCAATATTATGGAGGATTTAGGCGCTGACTCTTTGGATTTGGTGGAGATACTTATGACTCTTGAGAGTGAGATGGGCATCACTATTTCCGACGAGGACGCTCTTACCCTAAAAACCGTGGGTGACTGTGCTGAGTATCTTGAAAGAGTTCTCGGCGACAGATAATGAGCTATAAAGGCGTAATATTTGACCTTGACGGCACGTTGCTTGACACACTGGGGGATCTCTCCGGTGCTGTCAGCCACGCGCTTTCAAGGTTTTCTTTTCCTCCCATTGACAGGGAAGGCGTCCGTGTGCGTATAGGTGACGGTGCCTATAAGCTGATGGAGCGTTGCTTCCCCGAAGGGACGGAGAAAGCGGTGATAGAAGAGGCACTCGGTTACTTCAGGGAGTATTATAAGGCGCACCCCGTAGTGACCACCCGCCCCTACGACGGAATAGGGGAGCTTTTGGCTTGCCTTTCTGAAAAAGGCATCCCCATGGGTGTTGCCAGCAACAAGGACGACGGCCCCGTAAAATATCTTATGGAGCGCTATTTTCCGAATGTTTTCACCGCCGCTTGCGGTGTGAAAGAGGGGTATCGCAGAAAGCCTTATACGGACGTGCCCTACGCCGCCCTTGAGGAGATGGGACTTAAAAAAGAGGAGATACTTTTCGTGGGTGATTCCCTTACGGATAAGGAAACAGCCGAAAACTGCGGTTTCGGTTTTTTGTATGTAAGCTGGGGATACGGTTACCCTGAAAAGATATTGCCGGCAGATACGGCAAAAAATCCCAAAGAAGCGCTTAATTTTATCCTTTCGGTACTTGATTTTTAGGGAAATATGAAGTATAATAACTTAAGTTAAGTTTAAAAAGGAGGAAATTGGGCTTTGAAGTACATAAATAATGCAAAAATAATACTTAAAGACCGTATCGTTGAAGGGAAGGCGTTGGCTTACGATGAGAAGATAAGCGGCGTTGTAAGCGTTGGCAGTATCCCCGCAGGTGCGGAAGTTATAGATGCAAAGGGTGCGTACGTTGCCCCCGGTTTTATTGATATTCATATCCACGGTTATATGGGTGAGGATTCTTCCGACGGTAAGGCAGAGGGCATCCGCAAGATGTCCGAGGGTATAGTTAAGAACGGTGTTACCGCTTGGCTTCCTACTACCATGACCGTTTCCGTTGAACAGCTTGAAAAAGCGTTTGCGGCTATTGCATCCGTAAAGGAAGAAAGCAAGAGCTGGAACGGCTCCGCAATCCTCGGTGTAAACGCAGAAGGTCCTTACATAAACGCAAAGAAGAAGGGCGCACAGGCAGAGGAGAATATTTTGCTTCCCGACGCAAGCTTCTTTAAGAAGCACGGTGACCTTATCAAGATAGCTACCATGGCACCGGAGCAGGATAAGGACTTTGCGGCTATCAGAGAGCTTAAGCAGAATACCGATATACTTATCTCCATGGGTCACACCAACGCTACCTTTGAGGAAGCGATGGCGGCTACCGAAAACGGCGTGGGCCACGTTACCCACCTTTTCAATGCGCAAACTCCTCTTACCCATAGGGCACCCGGCGTTGTGGGCGCGGCTTTGACTGCTGACGTTTCCGTAGAGCTTATTTGCGATACCTTCCATATCCATAAGGGTCTTTTCTCCCTTATCGCGAAGGTTAAAGGGGACAAGCTTTGTCTTATTACCGACTGTACACGCGGCGGCGGTATGCCTGACGGTGAGTACGATCTGGGTGGTCAGACCTTTACTCTTAAGGGTATTGAGTGCTTGCTTTCCGACGGTACCATTGCAGGCAGCGTGCTTAAGATGAATCAGGCTGTTCGCAACGTTTACGAAAATACCGACCTTCCTTTGTTCGAGGTTGTTAACGCCGCATCTCTCAACCCTGCAAACGCTATCGGCGTAGGCGCTTTCAAGGGTTCTATCGAAAGCGGCAAGGATGCAGACCTTGTTATATTTGATGAAAATATTAATATACAAAAAACTATTATAGGAGGCACTGTTCGTTATGAAGCTTAAGGTTACCCCCATACTTGATCCCCAGTTTGCACCTATGTCCGTTGTGTGCAGAGATTTTGAAGAGGCTGTTCGTGCAGACGGTCAGGATGTTGTTATAGGTGTTGTTAGAAACAACGATTATACGTCCGTTTACAAGACCCGCATCTACAAGGAAGGCACAGGCAAGGACGAGGAGAACTACAGATACATAGAACGTCTTGTTAAAACCATGCTTTGGGTTTACGGCGGCTATAAGATAATCCTTGCAGGCGCACCCGTTCTGGGTCAGCGTATCGTTGCCGCTTACAAAGACGGCGGTGAGCGTGAATTCGATTATAAATTTATGGAGCGCGTTTATGAGAAGCCTTTTGAGGTCGTGCTTACCGATCTGGCTAACGCTCCCGAAAGATATGAGACCGCAAGCCCTATCGGCAGACATCTTGACGGTTGCCGTATAGGCTTTGACGCAGGCGGAAGCGACAGAAAGGTTTCTGCCGTTGTTAACGGTGAATCCGTTTATTCCGAAGAGGTTGTTTGGTTCCCCAAGACCAATACCGACCCCAAGTATCACTATGAAGGCATTCTTAACGCAATGAAGACTGCCGCTTCCAAGATGCCCCGTGTAGACGCTATCGGCGTTTCCAGCGCAGGTATCTACGTTGATAACCGCATAATGGTTGCTTCTCTCTTCCTTAAGGTTTCCGACGAGGATTTCGATAAGCACGTTAAGAATATGTATATCGACGTGGCTAAGGAAATAGGCGATGTTCCTCTCGTTGTTGCTAACGACGGTGACGTTACCGCACTTGCAGGCGCTATGTCCCTCGGTGATAACAACGTTGTAGGTATCGCTATGGGTACTTCCGAAGCTGCAGGCTATGTTGACGGCGCAGGTAATATTACCGGCTGGCTTAACGAGCTTGCATTCGTTCCCTGTGACTTCTGCCCCGACGCTATGGTTGACGAATGGTCCGGCGACTACGGTTGCGGCGTTAAGTACTTCTCTCAGGACGGCGTTATCAAGTACGCTCCCGCAGCAGGTATAGAGCTTGACGAAAGCCTTTCTCCCGCAGAAAAGCTTAAGGTTGTTCAGAAGCTTATGGAAGAAGGCGACGAACGTGCGGCAAAGGTTTACAGCACCATCGGCGTTTGCTTCGGTTACGCACTTGCTTACTACGCTCGCTTCTACGATATCAAGCACATCCTTATAATGGGACGTGTTACCTCCGGTGAAGGCGGCACAATCCTTCTCGGCAAGGCTAAGGAAGTTCTGGATGCAGAATTCCCCGAACTCGCCGCAAAGATGCAGCTTCACATTCCCGATGAAAAGAGCCGTCGTGTTGGTCAGTCTGTGGCCGCCGCTTCTCTCCCCGAACTCAATTAAGTCACTCAAAATCGGTATAGAACGGGGCTGTCTTTGATGGACAGCCCCTCAAAACGAACTCCACCTTGCAGTACATTAAGTACAGCCTGCGGTGGAGTTCGCCTTGTCTAAGGCACTCAAAATCGGCATAGAACGCAAATATTAAATAAATATTTGCTCAAAACGAACTCCACCTTGCAGTACATTAAGTACAGCCTGCGGTGGAGTTCGCCTTGTCTATATCCGATTTTGAGCGCCTTAATCCTATCATTTGAGGGTATAAAGGGTGGGTATAAAAGAGGACTGTCTTAAACGTTGAGATTTTGCATTAAGACAGTCCTTGTTTGTTATTTTTCGTTTAACCGTTCTGCGGTGTTAATCAATACTTTCAGATCTGCTTCGGACATATTGCGTGTTAAGTCGTATAATTTCCGAACCAACTGCGGCTCGGCAATATCTTCGTCAAAGAACTCTCCGGGTGTTACGCCAAGATACTCGCAGATATAAAGAAATTCGCCCAAAGACGGCACCGATCTGCCGGATGAAATGCTTTGCATATAGCTTTTGCTATGCCCTAAATCGGTACTCATTCTATATTCGGATACGTTCTTTTTCGTTCTCAAAACAGAAATACGGTTCCTGATAAACTGAAGATCCATCGTTAACACCTCGCTTTCTGTTATTTTATAATAATTTTAGCGGTAATATTCACGATAAAACTACCGATTATAGTTGATAATTACCGTTAAAAGCGGTATAATGGCGTGTGAAACGCAAACTATTAACAGTAAAGTGGGTGCGAACATTATGCATAGCGTTTTTACGGTGGCATTTTTCGGTCATCGATACGTGGACAATGTGTTAGAGATAGAAAGCCTTTTGGAAGAACAGATACGAAAGCTAATAAACGAAAAAGAGTATGTGGAATTTTTGGTAGGGCGTAACGGTGATTTCGATAGGTGCGTTTCGTCTGTAGTTTTTCGTATGAGAAAAAAGTATAAAAATGATAACAGTGCGTTGATATTGGTGTTGCCGTACCCTACGGCGGAGTATCTAAACAATAAGGAGTTTTTTCACGATTATTATACGGATGTGGAAATATCCCATTCCGCTTACGCGGCACATCCCAAATCTGCAATACAAATCCGAAACCGTGAAATGGTTGACCGCTCCGAGCTTGTTATATGTTGTGTTGAGAAAAAATATGGCGGCGCTTGGCAAACCGTAAAATATGCTAAAGAACAAGGAAAGCTGATAATTAATATAATGCCGTTTGAGTAAGAGGATATATTGTCACGATAGTAAGTCTTGCCAAAAGGGTATAAAAGTGATAACACAAATGCCTTTTTGTGTTAAAAAAATGGCTTTTAATGCGAAAAAATGCGCCGTTTTCGTATTGACAAACGGTTTTTGCTGTGATATACTTTAGAAGTGAAGACTCGGCTTTTGTGGAAAGCTCAACAGGGATAACGCGTCATGGACTGAAAGCGCGTTTTGAGGGAGTAGTAAGTGCGGGAACACTTCACGGATACGGCATAATTTAATACAAAAAGCGGAAGCTTTTTAGCTTCAATGCGGGTGGCACCGCGGGCAAACTTTTGTTTTCTCGTCCCGAAGATACATATTTTTCGTGTATCTTCGGGATTTTAGTTTTATATAGAGAAATTCAGGAAATATTGGAGGTTGATTGAAATGTACAGAACTCTGTATTGCAACGACATAAGGGATAAGCACGTAGGGCAAAGAGTTCAGCTTGCAGGTTGGGTTGACGTTATACGCGACCACGGCGGCGTAATTTTTGTGGATATCCGTGACTATACGGGTGTTACTCAAACGGTAATCCACGACGAGGAAATGATTAAAAACGTTAACCGTGAGACCGTTATTTCCGTCAGCGGTATCGTAAGACAGCGTGACGCGGAAACGGTTAACAACAAAATAGAAACGGGTAACGTGGAGCTGGTGGTCGACGAGCTTACGGTGCTTGGTAAGTCCAAGAATATGCTGCCCTTTGACGTAAGAGGCTCCAGACAGATAAAGGACGAACTGCGCTTAAAATACCGTTATCTTGATTTGCGCAACCCCAAGAACCACGATAATCTGCTTATGCGTTCCAAGATCATCCGTCACCTCAGAACCAAGATGGAGGGCAAGGATTTTTTGGAGATGCAAACTCCTATCCTTACCGCTTCTTCCCCCGAAGGTGCAAGGGACTTTTTGGTGCCCAGCCGTAAGCACCCAGGTAAGTTTTACGCTTTGCCTCAGGCACCTCAGCAGTTCAAACAGCTTTTGATGGTGTCGGGATTCGATAAATATTTCCAGATAGCACCCTGCTTCCGTGATGAGGACGCAAGAGCAGACCGTTCCCCCGGTGAGTTTTATCAGCTTGACTTTGAGATGGCGTTCTCTACCCAGGAAGAAGTTTTGGATGTTTGCGAGGACGTAATTTACGATACCTTTGTAACTTTTTCCGATAAAAAAGTATCTCAAAAGCCTTTCCGACGCATAACTTATGCCGACGCGATGATGACCTACGGCTCCGATAAGCCTGATTTGAGAAATCCCCTTGTAATTTGCGATTTGACCGAGTTCTTCTCGACCGTTGATTTCCCTGCGTTTAAGGGCAGACCCGTTCGCGGTATCGTTGCCAACTGTCAGGGTAAATCCAACAAGTTTTTTGAGGATTCTCTTAAATACGCTACCTCCGACGAGGTATCCCTCGGCGGTCTTGGTTATATTACCGTTAAGGAGGGCGCGTTTATAGGTCCCATCGCCAAGTTCCTCTCCGACGAAAAGAAGGCGGAGATAGTGGCTATTACGGGCGTAAAAGAGGGCGAAACATTGTTCTTCATCTGTGACGACAGAAAGAACGATACGGAGAAGAAGGCGGGTCTTATCCGCACTTGGCTTGCAAAGAAGGAGCAGCTTGACCTTATAAAAGACGATAGCTTTGAATTCTGCTTCGTTGTGGATTTCCCCATGTACGAGATAGACGACGAAACGGGCGATACCATATTCACCCATAACCCCTTCTCTATGCCTCAGGGCGGTATGGATTCCTTGCTTAACAAGGAGCCTACGGAGGTGCTTGCTTATCAGTATGACTTGGTTTGTAATGGTATAGAGCTTGCATCGGGCGCCGTAAGAAACCACGATATAGACATTATGAAGAAGGCGTTTGAGATAGCAGGCTACGGTGAAGACGAGCTTAAAAAGCGCTTCAGCGCTTTGTACAACGCTTTCCAATACGGCGCACCTCCTCACGCAGGTATGGCACCCGGTATTGACCGTATGGTAATGCTTTTGACCGATGAGGAGAAGATTCTTGAGGTTATTGCCTTCCCCCTCAACGGCAACGCTCAGGACTTGCTTTTGGGTGCCCCCGGCGAGGTTACCAATCAACAGCTTGAGGACGTACACCTTTTAGGTAACGGCAACGCCTTGGCACAGCGCGGTGGCGGTGGCGGCACCGTGGGTGAAAAGCAGGGCAAGCGCTCCACCTTCTCCAACGCTCAACAGCTTAACCAAATCGCGTTGGACGGCAAGGAAGAAGCGGTAATGCAAGGTATATTCGATATGATGAGCAAGGAAGAAGCTTTTCTTGCGGCTTTCGATACCGAAGGTGTTGAAGAGATGATATACGTAATGCCCATGACTAATATTCTGCGTGAGGACGAGAGGAAACAGTCCTTCACAAGAGATAGCTTGCTTGCGGGCGCGCCTGCCCATAACGAGGATAGCTGGCAGGTTCCCAGACTGGTTAAGTGAGGTGTGTGCAATGAAATACTATACGACGATAATAAACGAAAAGGGTAATATAGCCGTTGACGATACCATTCTCGTCAAGGACGTGGATGCAACGGCGGGCTCTTATATGTTAGAGGGCTTTAAGCCTCTCTTCAGCGCGGAAGCGGTTACACGCTTGGAAAATAGCGGTTACACCTTGTCAGGCAAGGCAACCGTTGGTGAGTTCGGACTTGATTTGGTAGGCGAGTTTTCTCATTACGGTGAGGAAGCGAAGGAGCTTTTCGGCGCTTCTGCGGCTCTCGTGGCAAAGGGCGAGGTAGAGGGCGCTTTAGGAGTGGACGTAAACGGTTCCCCCAGAAGAGCCGCCGCTCTTGCCGGGGTTGACTTTTTAAAGCCTACTTACGGTACCGTATCCCGTTACGGTATTATTTCCACCGCTGCCTCCGGCGAGCAGTTGGGTGTTTACGCAAAGGATGCGGAGGGTGTTGCCAAGCTGATGACGGTAATCGCCGGTCACGACAGCAAGGACGGCACCAGCTTGTCTGCGGAAAAATACGAGTATTCGGTAAACGAAGATATAAAAGGCAAAAAGGTCTGCATAATCAAACAGCTTTTGGATAAAGCCGACGACGGAGTAAAAACTGCCGTTAACGCCTACGCCGAAAAGCTTAAAGCCAACGGAGTGACGGTTGAAGAAGTGTCTGAGGATATTTTTGACGGTGCAAACGTAGCTTGGCAGATTTTGATGTCTGCGGAAAGCTGTAACAATATTTCCCGCTATGACGGCGTAAAATACGGTCACCGCAGTGAAAACTACAGAAATATTGACGAGCTTTACGTTAATTCCAGAACGGAGGGCTTTAACTTCCTGACGAAGGCGGTTATACTTTACGGTTCCGACGTTCTTTCCAAAAACCGCTATAAGACTTGCTACGATAAGTCGTTAAAGGTTCGCCGTTTGGTTAAGAATAAGCTTGACGAGCTTATGAGCAAATACGATGCGATTTTAACACCCGCTTGCAGTAAGACGGCTTATGAAAGCTATGGCATCGACGGCGCTTTCCAAAAAGTGTATGAAGAAAGCGTGTTTACGGCTGTTCCCAACCTTATAGGCATCCCCGCTTTGGTAAGCGGCGGCGTTCAGCTTATGGGTGATCATTTCAGCGAAAGCTTGCTTTTAAGCATGGCGCATTCTGCGGAAAAGGAGGGTAAATAACTATGAACTATGAGATAGTTATAGGTCTTGAGACCCACGTAGAGTTGAACACCAAATCCAAGATTTTTTGCTCCTGCGGCGGTCATTCCGAAGCGAAGGAGCCTAACGATTGCGTATGCCCCGCTTGTTCGGGTATGCCCGGTATGCTTCCCGTTATGAATAAGCGCGTGGTAGAGTTGGCAGTAACCGCAGGTCTTATGCTTAACTGCGAGATAAGCCGCTACACCACCTTTGATAAGAAAAACTATTATTATCCCGACCTTCCCTGTGCCTATCAGATAACCCAGCTTAACCATCCCATCTGCACTAACGGTGTAGTTCAGGTTAAGACCTCTGCAGGCACCAGAGATATTCGCATAAAGCAGATCCATATGGAAGAGGATGCGGGTAAGCTCGTTCACAGCGGAAGATTTTCCTACGTGGACTTCAACCGTACCAGCGTTCCCCTTATAGAAATAGTAACTCAGCCTGACTTCCGCAGTGCGGAAGAGGTTGTGGTTTACCTTACTAAGCTTAAATCTATGTTCCGTTCAGGCGGTATTTCCGAGTGCGAAGAAGGCGCAATGCGCTGTGACGTTAATATTTCCGTCCGTCCTCAGGGCAGTGAGGAGTTTGGCGTTCGTACCGAGATAAAGAACATGGCATCCTTCGAGGCTATCGAAAAAGCGATAAACTACGAATCCCAGCGCCATATGGACGCTTTGGAGTATGAAACCGAGGAGCTTGTTCAGGAAACAAGGCGCTTTGACGATGCAAGCGGTAAGACCTTCGCCATGCGTAATAAGGAAACCGAGGCGGATTACCGCTATTTCCCCGATGCCAATCTGATGCCTATAATCATAGACGATGAGTGGCTTGAGCAAATAAAGGCAAACAAGCCCGTTGCCATAGACGATAAGGCCGTGGAATACAGAGAAGCGGGTATTTCCGAAAAGGAAATCGATATGTTGCTTTCCGACTTCAAGCTTGGCAAGCTTCTTGACGACATCGTGGCTTTAGGCTGTAACGCTAAGGACGGCGCTACCTGGATCCTTACGGATTACGCAGGCGTTTTGCGTAAGGACGGCAAGACCGTAGAGGAGCATAATATTGCACCCGAAAAGTTAGCGGCTATTATAAAGATGGTGGCAAGCGGTGAGATAAACCGCGGTGCAGGCAAAAAGATCCTTATCGCAGTGGTAGAAAGCGAAGTGGATCCCGTTGCTTATTGCAACGAGCAAGGCTTTAACAAGAAGTTTGATGCTTCTACCGTTGAAAAGGTTATAGACGAAGTAATAAATAGCAACGCTCAGGCGGTTGCATCCTTCAAGAGTGGTAAGGAAAAGGCATTCCAAGCCTTGTTCGGCGCTTGTATGAAGGAGCTGAAGGGTAGTGGAGAGCCTGCACTTATTAAGAGCCTGTTGGAAGAAAAGCTTAAATAGGCATCCATAGAACGGAGAGGGCTATGAAGAATGTTTTGCTTATTCTTGTGGGCGGCACTATTTGTACCGCTAACGAGAATAACGTGCTGTCGATAACCAAAGATTCGGGCGCGGTGATAAGAGATAATTATTTGAGCTCCGATTCTGCCTGTGTTGGGAAGGTCAATATAGATTTAAGCGAAAACCTTCTTACACTAAGCGAAAATATGACGGTGGACAAATGGAACCTTATCATAGACCTCTACCGAAAAACGGTAATAAAGGGCAAATATGACGGCGTTATATTTGCCCACGGAACGGATAGCCTTGCCTATTCTTCCTCCTTGTTTTCGTTTTTGCTGGCGGATACGGACGTCCCCGTTTTCTTCGTTTCCGCTAACGAGAATCTAAGTTCCGAACGTTCTAACGGAAACGCAAACTTTGCTTGCGCCGTTGAGTGTATTTGTTACGGTATAAGTCCCAACGTTTACGTGCCTTACAAAAATTTGTCCGACGGTAAGATGTATTTGCACTTAGGCTCTCGGTTGGAGCAGTGCAAAAATTACTCGGAGGATTTTTACAGTGTAGGTGCAGTTTGGGTGGAGGATCATTCGGAGAAGGCTTATAAAAACGCCTTTGCTTTGATAGACGAAAAATATCCCCAAAGCGGCAAAAATCCCATGGTCGGTCTTTATAACTGCAAAAATCTTGAGGATTGCGTGCTGATGCTGGAGCCTTACGTGGGACTTAGATACGATTGCTTTGATTATGCGAAGTTCCGCGCGGTTTTGCACGGCACCTATCATTCGGGCACTGCTTGCGCAGAAAAAAGCCGTTGGTATGCCGACTACGGAAGAAACTCTTTGCTTTATATGCTTGACGAGTGTGCTGAAAAAAGCAAGGACACGGATATATATTTGTCCCCGTCCCGTCTTGAGGGAGAGGTGTACGAAACTTTGCCCATTATCGCCAACCACGGAAAAGCGGAAAAAAGGCTTAGTTTTTTGTACGGTCAAACCAAGGAGGCAAGCTACGCAAAGCTTGTAATAGCCTACAGCGTTTTTGCCGACAAAGAGGATATAAAACGTTTTTTGGATACGAATATAAATTTTGAAAACATACATTAGTGTACGGAAGTGACAGTTTATGACGAAATTGCTATACGAGCAGGATGCATATATAAAAAACTTTGAGGCAAAGGTACTGTCCTGCGATGAAGCAGAGGGCGGTTATGCCGTTGTTTTGGATCAAAGCGCTTTCTTCCCCGAAGGCGGCGGTCAAAAGGGCGACGTGGGCAGAATAGGTGATGCGACGGTAAGTGATACTCAGCTTGTGGGCGACACCGTGGTGCATAGCGTGGATAAACCCTTAGAGGTTGGCAGCAAGGTAGAAGCCGCAATAGATTGGGAGATACGCTTTGAGAGGATGCAAAACCATTCCGCAGAGCATATAATTTGCGGTATAGCCTGGTCGTTGTTTGGTTGCAATAACGTGGGTTTCCATATGGGTGAGAGCTTTATGACGGTGGATCTGGACGGCAAGCTCAGCAAAGAGGAGCTAAGCCGTGTGGAGCTGGAGGCAAACCGCGCCGTTTACAGAAATCTACCCATAGTTTCCATATATCCCACCAAAGAGGAAGCGGAAAGCCTTCAGTACAGAAGCAAAAAGGCTATAGACGAGGGTTTGCGCCTGGTAAAAATAGGTGACGTGGACTGCTGTGCTTGCTGTGCGCCCCACGTGGCTCAAACGGGGGAGATAGGTGTAATCAAGGTGATTGACTTCTGTCCTCACAAAAACGGTGTAAGAATTCAGCTTATAGCCGGCCGGGATGCTTTTAGCGACTACGTGGCGTTAAACGAAAGAAATAAGGCTGTAATGAAGCTGTTGTCTGCACCGAGAGAGGGCGTGCCTTCGGCGGTTGAAGCGCTTTTGGATACTATCGCTCGCCTGAACGGCGAGAAACAAGCCATAGCACGGGAGCTTGCCATATGTAAGCTTAACCCTACCGTAAAAGAAAAAAACGCTTTTGCGTTTTGTGATAATTGCAGCTTTGAGGATTTACGTCATTGCTCCAACAAGCTGATAAGCGACGGTATAGACCATTGCCTTTTGTTCTCACAAAGCGGAGATAATGAGTATATCTACGTGGTAAACAGCGCGAAAGGTGAGGCAAGAGCCGTTGTAAAAGCTCTTAACGACGCTTTGGGCGGCAAAGGCGGCGGCAAAGATAATTATGCGCAAGGCAAGGTCTGCGGTACCCGCTCAGAGGTAGAAGCTCTTGCGGAAAGCTTGATTTAGATTATATATCAAAGATGAACGGACTGTAAAAACGAAAGTTTTTACAGTCCGTTTAATTACACATACCTTTTGAGATAATACCCATGCAGAAAGGAGGGGGGAACAATGAAACAGTGTATCTACAAAAGCTACGAGGAGCTTCCCTTGGTGCTTAACGCAAAGGAGCTTTCGGCGGTGTTGTGCATATCCCGTTCAGGCGCCTATGAGCTTATGAAAAGCAAAGGCTTCCCCTCGATAAACGTGGGAAGCCGTGTAATGGTGCCTAAATCCGCCTTTATTAAATGGCTGGAAAACGAAAACAACTAAAGCTCTATACAGCCTTCGTAGGCTATCTTTGCCGGTCCTTGCATAAAAACCCGTTCCTCGCTTACGTTTATAACAAGCTCGCCGCCTTTAAGACGGACGGTTATATCCTCGTTTGCGGGGCAAAGTCCCAATTTAACGCATACCGCCGCAGAAGCACAAGCTCCCGTGCCGCAAGCCCAGGTCTCCCCGCTTCCGCGCTCCCAAACCCGCATCTCTACGGTGTGTGAGTCGATAAGGCGTATAAACTCCGCATTAACTCTGTCGGGGAATGCCTTGTGTACCTCCATGGCCTTGCCGTAAACTTCCAGAGGGAACCCTTGTACGTCCTCTACGAAGCATACGCAATGGGCACTTCCCATGGAAACGGCATTGCACACAAACTCTCTGTCCTCTACCGTTAAGGGGACGGAGATGCAACCTTCGCTGTCCCACACCACGGGGACAGCTTCTTTTTCGAAAACAGCCTTGCCCAGATCTGCCTTGACCGCCACCGCTACGCCGTTTTCTATCTGCATATAGAGGGTTTTTATACCGCTTAAAGTCTCTACGGTTATTACGTCTTTTTTGACTATCCCCTTGTCGTAAACGAATTTGCCTACGCAACGGATGGCGTTACCGCACATTCTGCCTTCACTGCCGTCAGCGTTAAACATACGCATTTTACAATCCGCAACAAGGGAAGGGCAAATCATAATCAGTCCGTCTCCGCCTATGGAAAAATGGCGGTCGGAAAGTGCGGCTATAGTACGGCTGAGCTTTTCTCCGTCTTGGGACATACTAAGTATGGGATTATCGCCAAAGCAGTTAATGTATATGTAATCGTTGCCGCAACCGTGCATTTTTGTAAATTCTAATTGCATATCTGTTATTCCAATCTCCAATCTACCCGATCCTCACCCAAAAACTCGTTTGCCTTGGAAAAATGTCTGCAACCGAAAAATCCGTTCCAAGCAGAAAGGGGACTTGGGTGAGCGGCGGTCAATATTTTGTGTCTGTTGCCGTCGATGATGTTAGCCTTTGCCTTGGCGTAGTTGCCCCAAAGCATAAACACCATGGGCTTTTCGCGGCAGCTGAGCAGTTCTATTACCTTGTCGGTAAAAATCTCCCATCCCATTCCGCGGTGACTGCCCGCCATACCTTCTCTTACGGTAAGCACCGCGTTCAAAAGCAATACTCCGTTGTTTGCCCATTCCGTAAGGCAGCCGTGGTCGGGTGGAGTTATGCCTAAATCCGATTCAAGCTCTTTGTAAATATTAACAAGCGATGGGGGGATAGCCGTGCCCTTGTTAACGGAAAAACAAAGACCGTGAGCTTGCCCGTAGCCGTGATAAGGGTCCTGACCTATAATAACCACCTTAACTTGATTATAGTCGGTGGCTCTCAATGCGTTGAATATATCATTCATGGGGGGGAATATCCTATGCCCCGACTTAAAGTATTCTTCTTTTAAAAACTGCCTTAGCTTCAGATAATAGTCCGAGCCGAATTCTTCTGCCAGCAGTTCATCCCAGCTGTTTCCCAGATTAACCAAAAAGCACACCACCTATATATAACGGTACATAAGGAGAATAACATAAAATATTCAACATTTCAAGTTATTTATTGCTTTTGCCCTTGAAAAATAATGGGATTTGTGGTATCATAATATTAATTATACGAGAATGGGGGGTTATAACTATGCGTAAAACGGTACGTGCTTTATGCTTGCTTATTTTCGCCCTTATTTTCACGTTGGAAGTGCACGCTTTAGGCTCCGAAACGGAGATTGACATCGTTTCCGTCAATATTTTGAACAACGTGGTGGAATACAGTCCCCTGGGTCATTATCCCGAGGCAGATGCGGGGGACTACAGTCCCGAGCTCAGATATGAGGTTACGGATAACGCAACGGGGGAGAGGGTGCCCCTACCCATTATAAACGTAGGAACCTATACGGTGCGCGCTTACGTCAACTCTACGGCTACTCATAGCGGTGCGGAGGCTATGGCTACCTTTAAGGTTACGCCTGCCACGGTTTATATATCGGTAAAGCAACAATCCGCGGCGCATACGGCTATGGAAAATCCCATAAGATATACATTATCGCCCTATTGGGCAACGGGGCTTATCGATATAGATATAAGCTACCTTGCTATCGATGATTACGGCGACGAAGGTACCGCTGTGGAAGCTCCCGTTGATATGGGTATGTATCTGGTGCGTATGGATGCAACTCCCAAGGACGAGCGCGTGGTGTGCGCGGGTAAATATTTGATTTATACCATAGGTGAAAGCTACGGTAATATACTAAGCGATGAGGAAGCCTTGCTTACCGTACCTAAAAGCTTCAGCGCCGAAGTGGAGGCTTTAGAGGTAGGGTACACGGGTCAAGCAGCAGTTCCCCAATGCAAGGTGAACGTGGCAGGGGCGGAAAGCACCGTTAAATACAGCAGAATTTTTGCCAACGGCAGTAACGGTGAATATACCGATGCGCCGCCTACCGAGCCGGGAGATTATATAGCGTCCTGCTTCGTGCTTGATACGATAGTCGGAAGCAATAAAGTGGTTATAAACAAGATGATAGCTGAAATTTATATGGAGGATATGACCTTTTCATATACTCCCGAAGGTGTCCGTATGGAAAACGTAAGGACGGAGCCTGAGGGTATATCCCTTAATTTCAGCGCATATAAGTATGTTAACGGTGTTGCCACCGAAGGGGTGCAATTTCCGTTGGTGGAATGCGGAACCTATATGGTAAGTGCGGCTCCCGCCGATATTTACCGCTACAGCTACGTAGATAGCGTAAGCTATTGCTACGTTACCATAGAAAAGACCGTGCCCGAAATAATCGGTAACGACGTAGTAACCGTGGAGGACGGAAGCTTTAAAAGCATCAGAATAGGCATAAGTCCTTCCTGTGCTGAATACGACTTGACCTACTACAAGGTAGGCGAGAGCGGCGCCGAGCTTTTAATGGGCGCACCCGTGGAGGCGGGGGAGTATTTTGCCGTAGTCAGCGTGAAGGAAACCGACAATCTCCGTTCCGCCACCAAGTCTTTCGGCATCTATATCCAATCCAACGTGGATGAAAATATGGTTGCCGCCGCCTACGTGGTAAAGGCGCTTTGCTATTTGTTTATAGCTTCGGGCATAGCCGTTGCCCTATTCCATATTATATGGGTCAAGAAAAAGGCTAAGGAGAATAACGTATGAATATTTTCGAAGCGATAGCCTACGGTGTAGTTCAGGGTGTTGCGGAGTTTTTGCCTATATCCAGCTCAGGTCATTTGGCGCTGGCGCAAAACATTTTCGGCACCTCCGACGGCGAGGATAGGTTTACCTTTAATATACTTTTGCATTTCGGTACCTTGGTTGCCGTTTTTATAATGTACAGAAAAGACGTGTGGGAGCTTATAAAAAGCGTTTTTTCCCTTGTAGCGCGTCCTTTTAACGGCAAGCTTAAAGCTCCTCTTACCAAGGGAGAGAAGCTGTTCTTAATGCTTTGCATAGCTTCTGCCTTGCTTGTGCCCGCCGCGTTGATTTCCGACAAGGTGGAGGCGTTATCTACCGTAAGCTGGGCAATAGGCGTGTTGCTTTTGCTTAACGGACTTATGCTTTTCGTTTCCGATAAGTTAAGCCGCGGCAGTGAGAGCTTGGAAAACAGTAAGCTGAGCCGCGCCCTTTACATAGGACTTTTTCAGCTTGCGGGTCTGTTGCCGGGCATATCCCGTTCCGGCAGTACCATAACGGGTGGACTTTTTAACAATCTTGACAGAAGCGAGGCGCTTCGTTTCTCCTTCCTTATGTCCATCCCCGCAATCCTCGGCGCAAACCTTTTGGAGATTGTTAAACTTAAAGGTAATTTGTTTGGAGATATAGGCACGGTACCCTGCATAGCGGGTATGCTGGCGGCGGCGCTGTCGGGCATATTGGCAATAAAGGTGCTTAACTATTTTGCTAAGAAAAAAAGCTTTGCCCCCTTTGCGGTTTACTGCATTTTGGTGGGAAGCGCCGCTATCGTTTGGGATGTATTTGCGGCTTAAAAAACATTAGAAGTGGGAATAATATGGCTGAAAAGAAGAAAACCGGTACTAAAAATACAAAGAAAACACCAACACGTAAGCCAACGGCAACCAAAAAGCCGAACCTTAAGCCTAAGGCGGAGCCTGTTAAGCAGAAGGATTATACTACTTTAGGACTTGTTATAACCGTTATCCTTGCGGCACTGCTTTTGCTTATGGTGCTTCTTAAAGACATGGCTATAGTAGGTGAATACGTGCGCCCCTTTATAATGGGGCTTGTTGGCTTTGCGGGTCTCGTGGCGTTGCCCTTTTATCTTATCAACCTTATCCGCACCTGGTATAAGGACAGAAAAAACGATAAGGTTGCCGCTAAATGGTGCTTTTCCGTTTTAAACTTTTTGTTGCTTTTGATAATCTTTCACTCCGTAATGGCGGATTCCGCTTTGCATAAGCTTGACGGTAATATGTTCGCAGGCGGTAAGGCTTATAACGGAACCGGCATTATAGGCGGTTATCTTTTTGCGGGGATACACGCCCTTATAGGCTCCCCCGCTATTGAGATTTTGTGCTACAGCGGTTTTGTACTTACTTTGCCCTTGCTTTTCGATTCCACCCCTCTCAAGGTTTTGCGCTGGACTGCAAAATCCTTGCGTACCGTTACGGTGCAGGTGAGAGAAGAGGACTATGAGGATGAAGAGGAGCTTTCCGCAGAGGTGGACAAGCCTACGGGCAGATGCGGTGTGGAGCTTAGAGAGCCTACGGTCAAGAGTACCGCCCCAAGAAGTACCAGAAAAGCAAATCTTATTACCGATGACGACCTTCCTCAAGACCTCATTACACCTATCCCCGAACAGATAGAGATAAACCGTACCCGCCGCGGCAGAAAGAAGGAGGAAGCTCCTTTTGAAGAAATACCCGTGGGGGAAGAGATCGTTGAAGAGGAACCTATAGTGGAGGTAACGCCTCAAGAGATAACCCCTCCCTTTGAGGAAGCAGAAGAAATCCTTTCCGAAACTGAAGAAACGGCAGAGGAAACGGCTGAAGAAAAAACCATAGAGGAAGCGGTAACCCTTCCCGTGGAAGTGAAAACCGAGGAAATAAACGCAGAAACGCCTTATATGTTCCCGCCAATTAATCTGTTGGCTCCCAAGGAGAGGGCGGGCGCGGGTATGTCTGCCGATGAAATGCGTCGCACCAGTGAAGTGCTTATAGATACGCTTTCCAATTTCGGCGTAGGCGCAAAGCTTATCAACACGAGCCACGGTCCTACCGTAACCCGTTTTGAGCTGCAGCCGGATATAGGTGTAAGGGTAAAGAAAATATCTAACCTGAGCGATGATATAGCCTTGCACTTGGCGGCAACCAGCGTAAGAATAGAAGCACCTATCCCCGGTAAATCCGCGGTAGGTATCGAGATTCCCAACAAAACCAAAAGCGTGGTAAGGCTCAGAGAGCTTATTGAGGACTACGCATACAAAAACGCAAGCAGTAATCTGCTTTGCTGTTTGGGTATGGACGTGGTGGGCAACCCCGTCCATTTGGATATAGCCAAAATGCCCCACTTGCTTATAGCGGGTGCTACGGGCATGGGTAAGTCCGTTTGTATAAATTCGCTTATAGTTTCCTTGCTTTACAGGGCAAGACCCGACGAAGTAAAGCTTATACTTATAGACCCCAAGAAGGTAGAGTTTGCCGATTACAACGGCATCCCCCATCTGCTGGTTCCCGTAGTGACCGAGCCGAAGAAGGCGGCGGGCACGCTTAATTGGGCGGTTATGGAGATGGAACGCCGCTTCTCCGAGATTCAGGAGGTAGGCGCAAGAAACCTTGAGGAGTACAACGAGTTTACCGCCGATGACCCCGAAAAGGAATACATCCCTCAGGTGGTGCTGGTTATAGACGAGTTGGCAGACTTGATGATGACCGCTCCCTCCGAGGTAGAAAACTCTATATGCCGTCTTGCACAGAAGGCAAGGGCTGCGGGTATGTACCTCATAATCGGTACCCAAAGACCTTCCGTTGACGTAATTACGGGTCTGATAAAGGCAAATATACCTTCCCGTATAGCTTGCAAGGTTGCCTCTCAGGTGGATAGCCGTACCATCCTTGATATAACCGGCGCGGAAAAGCTTTTAGGCAAGGGCGATATGCTTTATTATCCCGTAGGCGCTACAAAGCCTCTTCGTGTTCAGGGCGCGTTCGTAGAGGGTAGAGAGGTTATTGCCGTTTGTACTTATCTGAAGCAAGCGGCGGAAGCTCATTACAGTGAAGACGTAATGCAGATGATAGAAAAAGAAGCTCAGCTTTGCGGCGAAAAAGGCTCCAAGCGCTCGGCAGAGAGTGAAGCAGACGAGGGCGGAAGCATTGACCCCTTGGAGATAGAGGCATTGGAGATAGGTCTGGACAGCGGTTCCATATCCACCTCACTTCTTCAGCGCAGACTGTCTATCGGCTATGCCAGAGCGGCAAGGATAATAGACAAGCTTGAGCAAAAAGGCATGGTGAGTCCCTACGATGCTACCGCAAAGAAGCGCGTTGTAACCATCTCCCGCGAGGGGTTGGCGCAAATGAAGATGAATTCCATAGATAACGGAGGAACTGACGAGTGATAAGGAGAACGGTTGCGCTTTTTTGCGTTATTATTGTGATGCTGTCCGTTACCGCTTGCTCCTCCGAAGGTCTTGAGTTCAAAGGCGGCAGTGAGAAAAGCGCGGTTATAGAAACGGCACTTAACGCGGTCTTCGCCGCTGACGGCGACGCTTATTACAGCACCTTTCCTCCCAAGGTTAAAGAGGATTATGACGCTCTTTGCGTGGTAGAGGGTACTTTTGCCGGTTGCAGCTCTATGGAGGACTATCTCAAGAATACCGTTATGCGCGTTCATAACGATAACTACGGAGAGGGGTTTTCCCTGAAGGCAGAGGTAGTAGAGGAAAAGAAGCTTTCGGTAGCGGAGCTTGATAAAATAAGCAGTGACCCCAACTTGGATTATTATACAATGGTGCGCTACGTAACCGAGGAAAACACTATGGAGGTTTACGGCGTGCGTCTTGCCCTTAGCTATGACGGTGATTTGGGCGCGGAAGAAAAAGAAGTAGAGCTTTACGTGATAAATCAAGAGGACAAATGGTATTTGCATCCCCATTTTGTATTTTTCGGATATTAAACGGTGAATTTGAATGACAGATAAAAAGGCTGATCTGATAAAAGAATTTATACGCTACGCCTTGGTGGGCGGAGTGGCTTTTTTGGTGGACTTCGGCGTTTTCGCCCTATTCCGTGAGCTTGTTTACGGCGGTGACGGAGGCGGTACGGCGCTGGTTGTTTCCACTGCCGCAGGTTTTGCGGCGGGGCTTACGGTCAACTATATACTCTCTATGTCCGTAGTCTTCCGTAAGGAAAGCCAACAAAAGCAGGGAAGAACCAAAAAAGCCTTTTTCACCTTTGCCGCAGTAGGCGTGGTGGGGTTGGGACTTACGGAGCTTTTCCAATGGCTGGGGGAGCTTTTGGTAGGCGATTTTTTAGGTCAGCTTGGCAAGTATACGGTTAAGATTTGCGTTACCGGCTTGGTGCTTATTTGGAACTACGTCGGCAGAAAGATTTTTGTTTTTAAAGGAGAGTAGCGGTTATGGAGAAGAGAAAACACGCCGTAATTATAGGCGCAGGCCCTGCGGGTCTTACCGCCGCCTACGAGCTGCTTACAAAAACCGATATATTACCCATAGTGCTGGAGGAAAGTCTGTTTATGGGCGGAATCTCCCGCACCGCAAGATATAAGGGCAACCGTATGGACCTTGGCGGTCACCGCTTTTTTTCCAAGGATAAGCGGGTAACGGATTTTTGGCAACAGCTTATGCCTACTCAAGGCGCACCTTCCTTTGACGATATTGCCACCGGTACGGAAAAACAGCTTTCCGAGGGCGGTCCTGACCCTGAGCAGGATGAGAACGTTATGCTTGTGCGCAGGCGCGTGTCCCGCATTTACTTCCTTAAAAAGTTCTTCGACTATCCTATATCCATGAAGGCGCAAACCTTTAAGAATATGGGCTTTAAACGGACGATGAAAAGCGGGTTCGGCTACGTAAAAAGCTGCGTTTCCAAGCTCCCGGAAACCAACCTTAAAAACTTTTATATAAACCGCTTCGGCAAACCTCTTTACGAGATGTTTTTTGAGGATTATACCACAAAGCTGTGGGGTGTAGATCCCGAAAATATAGCCGCCGATTGGGGCGCACAGCGGGTTAAAGGCTTGTCCTTGAAGAAGGCAATGCTTTCCATGTTCAAAAAAGAGAGCAAAGAGGTGGAAACTTCGCTTATCGAGCAGTTCGTGTATCCCAAGCGCGGCCCCGGTCAGTTGTGGGAAGCCTTGGCGGATTTAGTGGGGGATATGGGCGGCGTAATACTGACCGAAACCAAGGCACTGGGCGTAAACACCGAGGGTAACAGAGTTACCGGTGTGCGGGTGCTGAGGGAAGGGAAGGAAAGCGTGCTGGATTGTGACTACGTGCTTTCCTCTATGCCCGTTAAGGATTTGGTGGAGGGTTTTGACAACGCTCCCGACAACGTAAAAGAAGTGGCTTCTGCGTTGCCGTACAGAGATTTCATTACCGTCGGTCTGCTTGTGGACAAGCTTAAAATAGAGAACCAAACGGAGCTTAAAACCTTGGGCAATATCGTCCCCGATTGCTGGATATATATTCAGGAGCGAGACGTTAAGCTTGGCAGATTGCAAATATTTAACAACTGGTCACCTTATATGGTTGCTGACCCCGAAAACACAGTATTTATCGGACTTGAGTATTTCTGTAACGAGGGCGACGAGCTTTGGAATATGTCCGAGATGGAGTTTATAGATTTTGCCGTAAGCGAAGTGGACAAGATAGGCATACTCAGCCGCGAGGACGTAAAGGACGGTGTGTGCCTGAAGGTCAAGAAGGCTTATCCCGCATATTTCGGCGCGTACAGCCGTTTTGACGAGGTAAGAAGCTTCTTGGACGGCTTCGAAAATCTTTATTGCATAGGCAGAAACGGACAACACAGATACAATAATATGGACCATTCCATGGTAACTGCCATGGAGGCGGTGGATGCCATAGCAAAAGGCAGTCTTGATAAAAGCGCTATCTGGGAAGTGAATACGGAAAAAGAGTATCACGAAAGTACAGACAAGGACGAGGAGTGTTAACGTGGTTGCCGTGAAAAAGCTTAGAGATAAGCTTTCGTTGGTTGAGAGGGGAAATAGCCTTTTTGAATTTTGCTTTTCCCATCCATATATAACAGCGTTTTTCGCTTGCCTTTGTTGCCTGTTCGTAAGGCAAAACTACCTAAGCGGTTGGAAAGGCGATGAAGCGGTCACCGAGGGCATAATCCATATGCCGACGGTGGGTGTGTCTTTGGCGGTATATACTGCTTTTGCGGTGGTAGGCTGTATAATTTGCGGCAAGATAAGAAAAACAACCCCTTCGGAGGGCTTATCCGTAAACGGGGTGTTTGGCACAGCGCTTTTCGTTCTTTTGCTTTCCCTTTTCTCCGTAAGCTATATAAGCCTTTACGGCGCGGCGGCTTTATGTGCTTTGCTTTTGCTTATAAGGTATAGAAGCATAAAACCCATAAAAAGGATTTTTACTTTTCTTGCGGTTATGGGAACCGCGGCGGTTATAAATCTTATAAGCGTTAAGGCGGACAATATGGCATCGGGCGCGGTGCTTTGCGGCTTGGCGCTGGCTTTTGGGGGAATTGCGGTTTCCGCTTTAACCAGGGGCGTAAAGACCGAGCACTTGGTAGGCGCCGTGTTTATCCTTGGTTTCGCTTTGCGTTTGGGATACGTGCTGGACGTACAATTGCCCGAAAATCAGCACGACGTTTTCCCTTTAAGCTATAACGATGCTTATCCAAGGCATAACAGTTATATATGGCACATTTACAATAATTGGTCCTTGCCGACGGAAGGTGTGTACAACGCAGGACTTTCCCAGTATTATCACCCGCCTTTGCACCATGCGTTGTCGGCGCTTTGGATGCGGTTTCAAATACTTTTTGGGATCGATGCTTTTGCGGCTTACGAGAATATACAGTATTTAACGCTGTTTTATTCCGCGGCTATGATGGTTGCGGCAGATAAGCTGTTTTGCGAGTTTAAGCTGAAAGGCGCACTGCGCGTGGCACTTACGGCGCTTATCGCATTCCATCCCACCTTTTATATATTGGCGGGCAGTATAAATAACGACTCGCTTTGCGTGTTGTTTACCTTCCTTGCGGTGCTTTATACGGTTCGTTGGTATAAGAATCCCTCGGTGGTAAACACGGTGGGTTTGGCGCTTTCCATCGGCGGCGCAATGCTGGCAAAGCTTTCAGGCGCGGTGGTGGCAATCGGTACGGCGTACGTTATGCTGGCAAAGCTTTTGGACTACAGAACGGGCATAAAAGATAACTTTAAAAGGCTTTGGAAGCGCTTTTTGCTTTTCGGTTTCATTTGCTTCCCCTTGGGTCTTTGGTGGCCCGTCAGATGCAAGGTGCTTTACGGTATGCCCTTGGGCTACGTGCCGTCTATGTCCACGGTGGATAATCCGCAGTATTTTGGTAATAGGGGATTTTGGGACAGGCTTTTCGGTATGGAAAACTTTTATCTCAGCAATCCCTATCCCAATATAGGCTTAACTACGGCCGAGGGATTGGAGCCGTTGACTAAAAATGACGGTTATTATGATTACTCCATAGCTCCCTACGCCGTTAAAAGCTCTCTGTTTGGCGAGTATTTCAATAAGCTTGGTGTTACCTCGTTCCAAACGGTTTTAAGCTATATAATGATTATTTCGGCTTTAGTGCTTATTGCATACAGCCTTGTTGGTATGGTTCGGGTGTTCCTCGTATCGTACCGTACGGACAGAAACGGATATTTAAAAGCGAACCGTTATTTGGAAAGCGGCGAGGAACAACCCTTCAGGTTTACCGTGTTTTTCTACGGGGCGCTGATAGGCAGTTACGTGCTTTTCTGTATCAGGTATCCCTTTACTTGCACCATGGATTTCAGATACATCGTTCCCGCATTGCTTTTAGGGGCGCTGTTTTCGGGCGTGTTCCTTAAAGGAGCCGGCAAGCTGACTCGCGCACTCAGGATAGTTTATATCGGTGCAAGCGGTATATTTTGCCTGTCCTCCGCGCTGTTCTATTATTTAAGCTTTAATTTTCAACAGTAAATAGTTTATTTAACCTAAAGGCACTGTAAAAACATTTTAGCAGTGCCTTTTTTGTGTACTATTAATGTTATCGGTTTTGCGTGAATATCATCCATGCCATAAAATGCCTTCAAGAAGCCCCAAAACCTACCACCAAAAAAGTTGGCAGACTTCTTGAGGGTTTCGGCAAAAAAAAGCTCCGCGGTTTAAAACCGCGGAGCACAAGCTGATGACAAACCTTGTCATCAGCTTGGCAGAGCGCTGAGAAAGAGCGCAGACAAGACGAACCGAGGCGAGAACTGTACCTCTGTACTGTGAGCCGAGGTTCGTTTTGAACGAAAAAATATAACAAAATGCAGAAAA
>JAFQHW010000002.1 GCA_017397805.1 Clostridia bacterium
AAACGAACCTCGGCTCACAGTACAGTTCGGGGTCCCCGTTACGAACGAAGTGAGTAATGGGGTGGCATAACAGTTCTCGCCTCGGTTCGTTTTGTCTGCGCTCTTTCTCAGCGCTCTGCCAAGCTGATGACAAAGTTTGTCATCAGCTTGAGCCGTGGGTTGACATCAGTCACCCACGGCTTTTATTATGTAAACTCTTGTTTTATTCAAACGGTCTTACTCTCAACGTTGCGCCTATGCTTTTTGCAAGGGCATCGCATTTTGCTATATCTTCATCGGGCAGCGTGCTTTCCACCACAGAAAGCACCACTTTTTTTGCGTTTGGTACTGAAAGCTTTGCAAACTCTATCAAAGCGGAATATGCCTCCTCGCCAAACTCAGGATGACAGATGCGCACGTAATCCTCAGCGTTTGCGGTGTTAAGGCTGACCGATATTATGTCGACCACACCCCTGAACATTGGGGTTATATCCTTGCCGTTTATAAGGTTGCCGTGGCCGTTGGTGTTTATGCGTATTTGTATATTGCTTTTGGCTTTTATGGCTTTTGCGATTTCAATAAGCGTGTCTATACATTCCGTTGGCTCGCCGTAACCGCAAAAAACTATTTCCTCATAATCCTCAAGCTTATACTTTTCCAGATCAGCCAGCACTTCTTCTGCGGTCGGCTCCCGTTCCAGCCACAAATTCTCACTGCCGTAAACGGTTGGCCCGTACTGCCTTATGCAAAACTCACAGGAATTGGAGCAACGGTTTGTGAGATTTATATAGATACCTTTGTTCACTACGTAGGTTAACGTCATAACTACTCCTTTATGCCGAAAAAGCGCTTTGCATTTTCACGAGTTAAGGTTTCGATAAACTCATAGCTTTCGCCGCGAAGCTCTGCAATCTTCTCTATTATATGGCTTACATAGCCGCTGTGGTTGCGTTTACCTCTATGGGGGACGGGTGTAAGGTAGGGGCAATCGGTTTCCACCATTATGCGGTCGTTTGCGGTAGCCAAGACCGCCTCGCAGGTTTTAACGTTACCTTTAAAGGTCAAAGGGCCGGAAAAGGACAGATACCACCCTGCCTTTTGTAAGATCTTTGCAGTTTCCGCACTACCCGAAAAGCTGTGGAAAACACCGCGCACCTTGGGATGTCTGAGAACCGCCTCTACGCAATCCGCATGAGCCTCCCTATCGTGGATAACCACTGGCATATCCAAGCGCTCTGCCATACAAAGCTGTCTTTCAAAAACCTTTTTCTGCACGTCGCGGGGACAAAAATCGTAGTGGTAATCCAAGCCGATTTCTCCAACAGCCACCGCCTTGGGGTCGGAAAGCATGGCTTCAATGGCTTCAAAAGCTTTATCGTCGGCATTTTGCGCATCGTGGGGATGTATCCCCACGGCGCAGTACATATTCTTATATCTGTGTGCAAGCTCCAGACTTTTCTTGGAAGATTTTACGTCGCAACCGCAATTTACCGCGGCGTACAGCTTGCCGCTTGAAAAAAGCTCGTCAAGCAACGTGTATCTGTCTTCGTCAAAACGTCTGTCGTCATAATGGGCGTGAGCATCAAAGATACCCCCCATAACAAAATCAAAATCTTTCATTAGCTGATTCGTGTACCGGGAGCTACGGAGTCATCCAGCTCTACCAACTTCACGGTTTCACCACCGGAGGCGAGTATCATGCCGCAACTTTCCACACCTCTGAGTTTAGCGGGGGTAAGATTTGCCACCAGAACCAAAGTCTTACCGATAAGCTCGTCGGGTTTATAAAACTTTGCTATACCGGAAACCACCTGACGCTTACCCTCTCCGTCGTCAACTATAAGACGAAGAAGCTTATCGGACTTAGGCACCGCCTCACACTCCAAAACCTTGCAAGCGACAAGCTGTACCTTCGCAAAATCCTCTATGCCTATCTGTGCAACTTCTTCTTTCTTCTCTGCTTTTACGGGTTGTTTCTTTGCTTCTTCAGCCGCACGTTCTGCCGCCAACTTCTCAAAGAACTCCTTCTCGTCAATACGTGCGAAAAGGACACCGTCAGGGTTAACTGTCTTGCCCGTTGCAAAATAACTGAACTCACCAACGGAATCGTATTCCCTGCCTTCGCCCTCAAAGCCGTAAACTGCGGCAACCTTATCGGAGCTATCGGGAATATAGGGGTACAAAAGCACGTCCGCTACACGGATACCCTCCACCAAGTTAGCCAAAACCGTTGCAAGCTTACCCTTATCGTCGGGGTTCTTTGCAAGCACCCAAGGTGCCGTATCGTCAATATATTTATTACAAGCCTTAAGGAAGGTGATAACCGCAGAAACCGCCTCGGAAATCTTATACTCGTCCATCTTTTGAGTATAAAGCTCCTTGCACTGAAGGGCGGCGGCATAAAGACCCTCGTCCTTATCGGTAGCCGTATCGGGTGCGGGGATAACACCGTCAAAATACTTGCTTATCATGGAAGCGGTACGGCTTACAAGGTTACCGTAAATGTTTGCAAGGTCCGTATTGCAACGGCTTATCATAGTTTCATAAGTTATACTGCCGTCGTTAAGCTGAGGAAGCTCGGAAAGCAGATAATACCTTACCCTATCCAACCCGAACTGCTCAATAAGCTTATCACCGTAAAGAGCGTTGCCTTTGGATTTGCTCATCTTATCTTCGCCCACCAAAAGCCAAGGATGACCAAGCACCTTCTTAGGCAAAGGTTCACCCAACGCCATAAGGATTATGGGCCAATAAATGGTGTGGAAGCGCACTATATCCTTGCCTATTACGTGTAAGTCGGCAGGCCAAAGCTTTTTGTATTGCTCTGAGGGGTTATCCGTATCGTAACCAATGGCGGTAATATAATTAGAGAGAGCATCTACCCAAACGTATATAACGTGCTTATCGTCAAAAGTAACGGGGATGCCCCAATCAAAGCTACTGCGGGAAACGCATAGGTCCTGCAAGCCGGGACGGAGGAAATTATTAAGCATCTCGTTCTTTCTTGCGGCGGGGATTATAAAATCGTCATGGCTTTCGATATACTCGATAAGTCTATCCTGATACTTGGAAAGGCGGAGGAAATACGCCTCCTCCTTAGCGGGAGAAACGGGACCGCCGCAATCGGGACAACAACCGTCCTTCAACTGTGCGTTAGTCCAAAAAGACTCACAAGGGGTGCAGTACATACCCTCGTATGCACCCTTATATATATCGCCTTGGTCATACAGCTTTTTAAATATCTTCTGTACCGTTTCCACGTGGTAATCGTCAGTAGTTCTTACAAAACCGTCGTTGCTGATACCGAACATCTTCCACATATCCTTTATGCCGTCAGCAATACCGTCAACGTACTGCTTGGGACTGATACCTGCTTTTTCAGCATGGTTTTGAATCTTCTGACCGTGCTCGTCGGTACCCGTAAGGAAGTACACGTCATAGCCGCGCTGCCTTTTATAACGGGCAATACAATCGGTAAGCACTATCTCGTACACATTGCCTATATGAGGCTTTTGCGACGTATAAACTATGGCTGTTGTAATATAAAACTTTTCTTTCATTTATTGTTCTCCTCGTTGAGTGATTTGATTTTCTTTTTCGTTTCTCTAAGCTCTTTAAAAAAGCTTGAAAGCAAGGCGGCACACTCCTCCTCCATAACCCCCGAAGTTATCTGCGGCTTATGGTTGTAAGGAAGCTCCGACAAATCAACAAGACTGCCGAAGGAACCCGCCTTATAGTCGGAAGCGCCGTATATAACCCGTCTGATACGAGCGTTTATAATAGCACCCGCACACATGGCGCAAGGCTCTAAGGTAACGTATAGGTCACAATCCACAAGCCGCCAGCTGTCAAGCTTTTTGCAAGCACGGTTTATGGCTATGATCTCGCCGTGGCATAGGGCATTTTTCCGCTTTTCTCTGAGGTTTCTGCCCGTGGCGATGATCTTGCCGTCTTTGACTATTACCGCACCTATAGGCGTTTCACCGTCTTTATAGGCGGCTTTTGCCCTTTTTAGCGCCTCTTTCATGTAGAATTTATCGTCCATATACCTAACATTCCCCATTTAATGAAGTCATTATATCATCATTTTACCGAAAATGCAATGTTTGTGGTGACAATTTTAAAAAAACTCTTGTATTTTTCCTTATTTTGTTATAAAATACTGTCAATGAAAAATTTTTTGGAGGTTTTTTTATCATGGCAGTAAAAGTTGCTATTAACGGTTTTGGCCGTATAGGCCGTCTCGCTTTCAGACAGATGTTCGGTGCTGAGGGTTATGAAGTTGTTGCTATCAACGACCTCACCAGTCCCAAGATGCTCGCTCATCTTCTCAAGTATGACACTGCACAGGGCAAATACGCTCTTGCTGACACTGTTTCTTACACCGAAAACGTTGATGAAAACGGTAAGGTTGTTGGCGGTTCCGTAACCGTTGACGGTAAGGAAATTACCATTTATGCTAAGGCTAACGCTGCTGAGCTTCCTTGGGGCGAACTTGGTGTTGACGTTGTTCTCGAATGCACCGGTTTCTACACCTCTAAGGCTAAGAGCCAGGCTCATATAGATGCAGGCGCTAAGAAGGTTGTTATCTCTGCTCCCGCAGGCAACGATCTTCCTACCGTTGTTTTCGGCGTTAACGAGGGTATCCTCAGCGCTAATGACAACATCATCTCCGCTGCTTCCTGCACCACCAACTGTCTTGCTCCTATGGCAAAGGCACTTAACGATTACGCTCCCATCGCTTCCGGTATCATGACCACCGTTCACGCTTATACCGGCGACCAGATGATTCTTGACGGTCCTCACAGAAAGGGCGACCTCAGAAGAGCAAGAGCAGGCGCTGAAAACATCGTTCCCAACTCCACCGGCGCTGCAAAGGCTATCGGCCTCGTTATTCCCGAACTCAACGGCAAGCTCATCGGCTCTGCACAGAGAGTTCCCACCTGCACAGGTTCCACCACTATCCTCGTTGCAGTTGTTAAGGGTAAGGACGTTACCAAGGACGGCATCAACGCTGCTATGAAGGCTGCTGCTACCGCTTCCTTCGGTTACAACGAAGACGAAATCGTTTCTTCCGATATCGTTGGCTCTACCTACGGTTCCATCTTTGATGCTACCCAGACCATGGTTGCTAAGATCGATGACGACACCTATCAGGTACAGGTTGTTTCTTGGTATGATAACGAGAACAGCTACACCAGCCAGATGGTTAGAACAATTAAGTACTTCGCAGAACTTAACTAATTTAAGCTTTTGAGATTTATGGAGGGCATTTTTTGCCCTCCATTAAATAATTATAAAAGAGGTACGTATTATGGCAAGACAGAGAAATGCCGACGCTATCGCAAAAAGACGTCGCGAAAAGGCGGCAAGAGAACAGAAGATAACTACCATCGTTGCCTACACCGTGGCGGCTATCGCTTTGGTAGCGGTTGTTGCGCTTATCGTTTATTCTTACACCAAATAATTTCAGACAAAAATTGCGGGGCGCTTTAATGCGCCGTTTATTGTTATATTTTGTGAGATATTGTTATGGCAAAGAAAAACAACGCAAAGCTTTTAAAGGCTGAAGAACGCCTAAAGAAAGCAAAAAGAGCTCAAAAGCTTAACGATATTATAGCCTATGTGCTTGCAGGTATTGCCCTTGCGGCGGTTGTGGGATTGATAATATATTCCTATACTAAATAAGGAGATTTACAATGCACGAGCAAGTAAAATTAAAAGTTGAAGAATATAAAAAAGCAATCGATGCCGCAAAAAGCGCTAAAGCCGAACAACAAAGTATGGAATTCGAACAGCAAAAAAAGAATTTTTTGCGTAGAGAGGGATTGCTTTACGCCCCATCATCTGAACGCAAACAATGCAACCCTACCACACCCGGCGCAAAAGCGGTTTGGAACCCGGAACTGAAAAAGCACGAGTACTACTCATTTATGACCCAAATCGAGGTTAGCGACGAGGAATACGAAGAGCTTAAAAGGCTTAAAGCGGAATTGGAAGAGGAAAGTGCTAAACGCAACGAGTATAAAAAACCTTCCTCTGTAAAAGCGTTACCCAAAAGTATTGATATAGATACTTTTTTGGCTAGCAACAGTGATAACTATAATACCGCCAACAAGCTAAAAAGCGTTGCCAACGGAATCAAAACCATAGGCATTATCGTTACGCTTATTGCAACCGTTGTTGGCATAATAGAGATTTTTGCCGACCTTGACAATGCGTGGGTTGGGATCTTAGTATGTGTAGGTTCTTGGGTCAACTTCTTTGCTTTTTATATGGCATACTTGCTTCTGAGCGCTTTGGCAGAGATAACCCACAGCACGCAAAGGAGCGCAGATATACTGTACTTTACGGCGAAAAAAGAAGAGCAAAAAGAAGACAAAACAGAAGAATAGTAAACACACAAGTCAGAACCACCGGTTGAACCGGTGGCTTGCACAGCCCCTATAAGGGGCAATTACAGGCTTCGCCCCTAAAAGGAGCCACTGAAGTTTGACACCGCATTACACTTACAGGCAGCCGCTCACGTGCGGCTGTCTTT
>JAFQHW010000023.1 GCA_017397805.1 Clostridia bacterium
GAAGATTTCGCCAAGGCGAAAATCAACCGCATTTTTTCACTATTACTTTTTACTTTCTCATCATAAGATGAGCAGCGGCTTCAATTAGTGGCGGGAACGAACTCCAATTTCAGCTTCATCCCCATTCCTTCAGCCAGTCTTTGCAAGGTTTTTAACGAAGGGTTGGCGTTACCGTTTTCGATTCTGCTGATATCTGCCTGCGGTATCCCCGTGATCTCTGACAATTGTTTTTGTGTCATAGCCTTTTGATTTCGGGCGTCAAGCATAGCTTTGATAATTTGATATTCAGGTTCAAGTGCGTCCCATTCTTTTTTAAATTCAGGATTTTCAAGTTGTTCGTTTAGTGTTTCTCTAAAATTTTTACCCATTACAACTTCTCCTTTCTGCGTTCATAATCGGCACGATATTTTTTTGCCAGCTCGATCTCGCCGTCGGGCGTTTTTTGCGTTTTCTTAACGAATCCGTTTGTCAGTATTATCTTTTTGCCCACAACGAAGAAATACAGCACCCTCGTTATATTATTCCCCTGAATTGCACGAATTTCAAAAATTCCGTCGGAAAGAGCTTTAGAATACGGTTCGCGCAATTCGTTACCCTTTAATTCGAGCAGCTCCAGAAGTCGAAATAATTTTGCCCGCATTTTTATATCTTGGGAAAGAATAAATTCCTCGGCAGGATACGTGCCGTCGCTTTTTTCGTAAAATTCAACTTCAAACAGCATAACCGCCCCCTTTTGGTTTTGCTCTCGCCTATATTATATGTGATAAAGCACATATTGTCAATAGTATATGCAGATGATTTCTTGTTATACCGCACTTTTTCGCTATTCATTCTTACCTATTACCTTTTTACAGGATGAGCATCGCATCTCCGAAGGAGAAGAAGCGGTAGCGCATCTCCACGGCTTCTTTGTATATACGCATGGTGTTTTCGTAGCCCGCGAAGGCGGAAACCAGCATAATAAGGGTGCTTTCGGGCAGATGGAAGTTGGTTATCAGTCCGTCAAGGATATGGAACTTCTTGCCCGGATACAGGAAAATGTCCGTCATACCCTCGTAGGGATGAAGGATGCCGTTTTCGTCCGCGGCGCTTTCCAAGGTGCGGCAAGAGGTGGTGCCCACGGCGATGATCCTACCGCCCTCGGCTTTGATTTTGTTTATCCTTTCGGCACTTTCGGCGCTTACTCTTATGTATTCGCTGTGCATTTTGTGGTTGCGCAGATTGGTTTCCTTAACGGGGCGGAAGGTGCCCAACCCCACGTGCAAAAGCACTTTTTCTATATGCACGCCCTTGTCCTCTATGCGCTTTAAAAGCTCAGGGGTGAAATGCAGACCCGCCGTAGGAGCGGCAGCACTTCCTTTTTCGTTTGCATATACTGTTTGATAGCGGTCCTTGTCCTCAAGCCGTTCCTTTATGTAGGGGGGCAAGGGCATAAGCCCTATTTCCTCTATTACCTCCAAAAAAGGGCGGTCACAGCTAAAGCGTATAAGCCTGGTGCCCTCCTCGGCGATTTCGGTAACGGTGCCTTTAAGCCGACCGCCGCCCAATATAAGCTCGGTCCCCGGTTTCGTTTTCTTCCCCGGTCGGGTAAGGCACTTCCAAACTATCCCCTCGTTTTTTTCCTGGGAAAGAAGCACTATCTCTATCTCTTCCTCTTTACCCTCGCGGTGCGCCCAAAGACGGGCGGGGATAACCCTGGTATCGTTAAGCACCAGACAGTCACCCGGCTTTAAAAAGCCTTCGATATCCGTAAAAGTGCCGTGCTTTACCTGACCGCTTTCGCGGTCGAAGCTGAGCAGTCTTGAAGACGAACGAAGCGCAAGAGGGGTCTGTGCAATAAGTTCTTCCGGTAAATCGTACCGGTAACTGGAAAGTTCCATTAAATCCATAGCTATCCACCATTGACAAATTTATATATTCGTGTTAATATACATTGATATCGTGTAAGTTTATTTTAAAGATATTATATACTATCTTTTGACATTTTTCAAGGAGGATTATTTATGTCCAAGAAAACAATTTTCAAAGGCATAGCCACCGCCCTCGTAACTCCTATGACGGAGCAGGGTATAGACTATGAAAATTTTGCCAAGCTTGTGGAGTTTCAGATAAGCTCCGGCATTGATGCACTTGTCGTTTGCGGTACTACGGGTGAGGCTTCTACCTTGACGGATGAAGAGCATAGAGATGCCATTGCCTTCGTGGTTAAGCAGACCGCGGGCAGAGTGCCCGTTATAGCAGGTACCGGCAGTAACGACACTGCTTACGCCATAGAGCTTTCCACCCACGCAAAGGAAGCGGGGGCAGATGCTTTGTTGCTTGTTACTCCTTATTATAACAAGGCTACCCAAAAGGGCCTTGTAAGAATGTTTACCGAGATTACCGATGCAGTGGATCTCCCTGCAATCTTATACAACGTGCCCTCCCGCACCGGTTGTAATATGCTTCCCAAAACCTATAGGGAGCTGGCAGAAAACCCCCGCATAGTTGCGGTTAAGGAAGCGGGCGGCAATATCTCCGCCGTTGCGGAAACCATTAACCTTTGCGGTGATATGCTTGACGTTTACAGCGGTAACGACGACCAGATAGTTCCCATTATGTCTTTGGGCGGTATCGGCGGTATAAGCGTGCTTTCCAACCTTATGCCCTATGAAACCGCAAAAATGGCAAGGCTTTATTTAGAGGGCAATGTTAAGGAAAGTGCGGCTATGCAGATAGACTTTATCCCTCTTATCAACGCGCTTTTCTGTGAGGTCAACCCTATCCCCGCTAAAGCGGCTATGGCTAAGATGGGTTATTGCGGCAGCTATTTGCGCAGCCCTCTTACCGAGATGGAAGACGTAAACAAAGAGAAGCTGTTTGCCCTTATGAAGGGACACAAACTTATATAAGGAAGTTTAGTTTATGAAGCTTATAATCAGCGGTGTTTTCGGCAGAATGGGTAAGGCTGTTGCCGCCCTTGCCGCCGCAGACGACGACGTAAGAGTGGTTTGCGGTGTTGATATAGCGCCCGGTACGGCGGATTTCCCCGTAGCTGAGCGAATTGAGGACTATAAGGGAGAGGCTGACGTTATAATCGACTTCTCTCATCATAGCGGTACCGTAGCCATTTGTGACTACGCGGCAAGCAGGGGCATCCCCTTGGTTTTGGCAACTACGGGACATACCGAGGAGGAAAAGGCGTGTATCGCCGCCGCTTCGGAAAAGACCGCCATATTTATGTCTGCAAATATGTCTATGGGCGTGGCGTTGCTTAACAAGCTTTGCAAGGAGGCGGCGGCATTCCTTGACGGCGCGGATATAGAGATAATAGAGAAGCACCATAACAAGAAATTAGACGCACCCAGCGGTACGGCGCTTATGCTGGCAGAGGGGATAAAGTCCGTTAAGGAAGAAAGTGTTTTCGTCCTCGACCGTTCCTCCGTCCGTCAGGCAAGGAATAAAAATGAGATAGGCATTCAGTCCGTGCGAGCCGGCAACATAGTGGGCGAGCACGAGGTGCTTTTTGCCTTGGGCAACGAGCATATAACTCTGTCTCACAGCGCTTTTAACCGTGAGCTTTTTGCGGACGGCGCTTTTAAGGCGGCAAAGTTCTTGGTGGGCAAGGCACCGCGCCTTTATAATATGGATGATTTGGTAGCACAGAAATAAAAAGGATTTGATTTTATGGCAAGACGTGCAGGGGTACTGCTTAATATATCTTCTTTGCCTTCACCCTACGGCATCGGTACGGTAGGTGAGGAGGCAAGGGATTTTGCAAAACGGATAGCTTCCATGGGATTTTCACTGTGGCAGATATTACCTACGGTGCCCTTGGGCAGCGGTGACTGTCCCTATGCGGGACCTTCCGCTTTTGCGGGCAACGTTTTGTATATAGACCCCCGCGAGCTTGTTAAAACGGGGCTTATAAGCGCCGAAGAGGCAGAAGAAGCTGTTTACGGCGGCAGTCCCTATACGGCGGATTACGGTTTTGCCGCAGAGGCAAAGGAAAAGCTTTTAAGAAAGGCTTTTTCCCGTTGCGATAAGACTTTTTTGGATAAGGTCACGGCTTTTGGTGAGAGTCACAGGGATATTGGCGACTACGCTTTGTTTTCCGCCATCAAAAAGGCAAAGGGCGGCGCTCCCTATTGGGAGTGGGGTGAGGACAGCGATTATTCCCGCGCTTGCGCCAATATGGAAAAATATAAGGACGAGTATTTGTATTGCTTGTTCTCACAGTATGTCTTCTCCGTTCAGTGGGCGGAGTTTAAAGATTATGTAAACTCACTGGGCGTAAAGCTTTTCGGCGATATGCCTATCTACGTAAGCCGCGATTCTGCGGATATATGGGCGCACCCCCATTTGTTTTTGCTTAATAAGTGTACGGGCAAGCCTGAGAAGGTTGCGGGCGTACCTCCCGATTATTTCTCGGAGGAAGGTCAGCTTTGGGGTAACCCCCTTTACGACTGGGCGGCAATGAAGAAGGACGGCTACGATTGGTGGTGCAGACGCATCAGTCAAAGCGGCAAGCTGTACGATATAGTGAGGATAGACCATTTCCGCGCTTTCGCTTCTTATTGGGCGGTACCTGCTACGGCAAAGACTGCCAAGGAGGGCGCTTGGAAGAAGGGGCCCGCTATGTCCTTGTTCAAGGCGCTCAAGGGACGAACCGAGTGCGAGATAGTGGCAGAGGATCTGGGCACCTTCGGTGAGGACGTGGTAAAGCTTTTGGATGATACGGGCTTTCCCGGTATGCGGGTGGTGCAGTTTGGCTTTGCCCCCGGTGAAAACTCTTCCCATTTGCCCCACAACTACGTAAACAACACCGTGGCGTACGTGGGCACCCACGACAACAACACCCTTTTGGGTTGGCTGTGGGAGGCAACACCCGCGGAGAGGGAGTTTGCCTTGGACTACTGCGGCGCAAGCCGTGAAGGCTGGGAGATAGGTGGCAGAGAAGCACCCGCTTGCAGAAAGATTATAGAGTCTGTGTGGCGCTCCGTTGCCGATACGGCAATAATATCCTTGCAGGATATGTGCGGCTACGGCAGTGATACGCGGATGAATATCCCCGGAGAAGCTGAGGGTAACTGGCTGTTCCGCACCACGGCGGAAGCGCTTGACAATATAGATCGTGAATATTACAAGAAAATAAACAGTATTTATAACAGATAAAACGGAGGATTTTATGGTACTTTGCGGTATTGATATGATTTCCAAGTATGACGGCATTCTCAAGGATGCGCGTATAGGTCTGGTAACCGCACCTACGGGTGTTGATAAGAATATGCGCCCCACCTACGAAGTGCTTATGGAAAAGTATAACGTAACGGCTTTGTTCGCGCCCGAACACGGCATAAGAGGCGATGCTCAGGCGGGCGACCATATCTCCACCTACGTGGATGAAGAAACGGGCCTTACCGTTTACAGCCTTTTCGGCGAGAATAAGATACCCTCTGCAGAGATGATGAGCAACGTGGACGTGCTGGTGTTCGATATGCAGGACGTAGGTGCAAGATATTACACCTTCCTGTATGCCATGACCCACTGTATGCAGGCTTGTGCCAAATACGGCAAGGAAATGATGGTGCTTGACCGTCCCAACCCCATAAACGGCGTAAGCGTTGAGGGCGTAACCCTTGACGAGCAGTTTTCCAGCGGTGTGGGCGAGTATGCGGTGCCCATCCGTTACGGTCTTACCATGGGCGAGTTTGCTTTATACATCAACGCGGTTAAGAATATCGGCTGTAACCTTACGGTGGTTCCTTGCGAGGGATGGAAGCGTGATAGCCTTTTCGATACCACGGGGCTTCCGTGGATTCTTCCTTCCCCCAATTTGGCAACCCCTGTAAGCAGTACTCTTAACTATATCGCCACCTGCTATTTCGAGGGCACCAATATTTCCGAGGGCAGGGGCACCACCATCCCCTTTGAGATTGCGGGCGCACCCTTTATCGATGCGGCAGAGTTAGAGCGCAGACTTAACGCTTATAAGTTAGACGGCGTGCATTTCCGCCGTTGCTATTTCACCCCTACCTTCTCCAAGCATAAGGGTGTCCGTTGCGGCGGTGTACAGCTTCATATAACCGATACGGCGGCTTACCGTCCCTTCGAGGCAGGTATGTATCTGTACAAGGAAATAGTTAACCTTTCGGGCGATAATTTGGAGATGACCTACGACGGCAAGCATCTGGTACACCTTTACGGTAACGAGGATATCCTCTCCCCCGATTTTGACCCCGCGGCGGCTATCGAACAGGGCAGAGCGGATTCTGCCGAGTTCGCAAAGATCAAAAAGGCTTACCACATCTACTATTAACCGTCGGTCTATAATAAACGATAAATACCCCACATATATATGTCTTTAAGGAGATGATATATATGTGGGGCTTTTTTGCTCTGTTTTTGAAGAAGTTTTTCTTTCTGCTGTTAAGAAGCGGTGCCCAAACCGGTTCCTTTCCGCCGCCCCTTACCGCCGCCCAGGAAAGAGAAGCATTCCGTAGACTTGCCCAAGGCGATAAAAGCGCCAGAGAAAAGCTGATACTTCACAATTTGCGGTTGGTGGCGCATATAGTAAAAAAATACTATATTTCATACAAAGACCAGGACGATCTGATTTCTATAGGCACCATAGGGCTTATAAAAGCCATCGATTCTTTCAAACCGGAAACCGGCACGCGGTTTGCCACCTATGCGGGAAAATGCCTGCAGAACGAGATACTTATGTATTTCCGAAGCCAAAAAAAGCAAAGCCTTGAAAGCTCCATCAACGACAGCGTGGACGTGGATAAGGACGGCAACCCCCTTACGTATATAGACATTATCTCCACCGACGAGGACATAGTGGACGAGATAGACAGGGAAATAAAGCTTTCCCTTGTGCGTAAAGGGGTGGAGAGGGTGCTTACGGAAAAGGAGCGCAGTATAATTATCCTGCGTTACGGCTTGGGTACGGGGGGCAAATGCTACGCCCAACGGCAGGTGGCAGAGCGCCTTGGAATAAGCCGAAGCTACGTTTCCCGCTTGGAAAAGGGCGCGCTGGAGAAGATAAACCGCTTCGTTAAAAACGGAGGAAAGAATAGGTAAGTGATAGGTGAGAAAACGGACCAAAAAACAAAGAGACCGTCTCAAACGCTTTGGGTTTTGCATTTGAGATAGCCTCTATTTCTCTTTTCTGCCGATAAAATAGTCTGCGGACACGTTGTAAAAGTCGCAGAGTAAAATTAAATCTTCAATTTTAAGCTCTGCCCGACCGATTTCAATGTGATTATACCCTTGTTGTGATTTGTGGATGACTTTTGCGACTTGTGCTTGCGTTAAGTCCTTGTCTTCGCGCAAGGCGCGCATTCGTTCACGATAATTCATTTGCTCACCTGCTTAATGGTAGTGTTCATATCATATCATACTCACAAACTGAGTATTGACATTAACTCAAACATTGAGTAAAATAAACGTATAAGCAGAGAGAAGCGGTGAAGCACATGAGTTTATTTGATTCGTTCAAAAGAACTAAAAGCGATTACACACATCCAAACAGTAATGTAAGAATAATTTATTTTGAAGATTATTTGGAGCATATTCTTGATATGATAATGCGGTTTTTCGATGTATATTCAAGTGTAAGACCGAAGGAAGAGTGTTGCCTATTCATTTCGCAAAAGCTTGAAGTTTACAACGACGTTACGTATGGACACATAAATTTTCAAATATTGGTGGGGAGTTGGCAGGACGGACTTCTTTATCAATATTCGGAAATAGATAACTATATGAAAAAGGTCTTTGAATTTGATCCTCAAGAAATGATCTTCACCTTTACCAAATTCAGAACCGGCAGTAGTGTTGGTTGTGAATTCCCCACAAGGCATATCAATGCATTGCTCCAAAAAGGTCTGGATAACTATGAAGCTAAACATCCGAGCGTGAAGTTTGAACGTTATAGCTTGGGTGCTAAGTATGAGCGCCGTTGTTGAGCGCAGGGGAGAAGAAAAGGCAAGTGATAAGTGATAAGTTAAGGAGGCTTTTTGCGGTTGCAAAAAGCCCCCCTTTTTTTTACATACTGAATTTATCGCCCATAGCCTTAAAGGCTTCCTTGGCTTTACATTTCATAACGCCGCACACGCTGGTCTTGTTCTTTATAATAACTGCGGTCATATATGCGGTGCCCGCGCCTATCATCATACCTGCCACGGCGCCGCTGATTATAATACATTTACATAGTTTTTTCATATTTTTCAACTCCTGTCGCAAGTATTATTTGCTCTTTCTGCTTTTTTATGCAAAAACATTTAAAAAAACTGTTGACAACGGGGCAAAAAAGCGCTATAATATTCAAGCGTGTCCTGAGATGACGGCAATTACACGGGGGTGTGGTTTAATGCGTTTGGATATACAAGAACTGCAGGCTAACGACGGCACCACCTTGGGTTTTGATTTTTCTCTGCCCCTTGATAAGGCTTTAGCCGATTACGTGGATGGTACGGCTTCGGTCAAGGGCACGGTAGCTAACCACGGCGGCTTTCTGCTTTTGGAAAGCGGAGTTAGCGTCAGCGCAAAGGGTGTTTGCGCCCGTTGCGGTGAGCTTTTTGATACTTCTCACTCCTTTACCGTGTCAAGGCCGGTAGCAAGGGAGCTTAACGAGGAGAACGATGAGTATATTTTGACAGACGAGGATGGGTTTTTGGACTTGGAGGGTGTTTTCTCCGAGGAGTTGTTGTTAGAACTGCCCACCAAGCTGTTGTGCCGCGAGGATTGTAAGGGGCTGTGTCCCAAGTGCGGCAAGAACCTTAATAGGGGTGCTTGCGGCTGTTCTCAAAAGGAGATCGATCCGCGGCTTGAGGTTTTGAAAGCGTTGCTAAATAACGGCTGATATATAATTCCAAAGAGGGAGGTGCTGAAGATGGCAGTACCAAAGGCAAAAGTATCTAAGGCAAGAAGAGATAAGAGACGCTCTTCCGTTTGGAAGCTGGAAATGCCCGGCATGACTAAGTGCGCAAAGTGCGGTGAGTATAACCTTTCCCACAGAGTTTGCAAGAGTTGCGGCTCCTACGCAGGCGAGGAAATCATCAGCAAGGACAGTAAGAAGGCATAAGGCTTTGATTAATGCAGTGAAGGTTTCTATCCGTTTAATGGGTAGAAGCCTTCCAAACATGCGTGCCGTTCTCCGGGCTATTGGACCTTGGGGCAGGCACGCCTTTTGCGTTTAGTCGGATTAAAGCAATTGCCGACTTTTAAGGTGGATTTATGGTTAAGGTATCCTCTATAGAAAAGGGCAGCCCTGCGGAAACGGCAGGGCTTTTGGCAGAGGACTGCATAATAAAAATCAACGGCAACGATATTAACGACGGCTTGGATTATTATTTCTACACTGCCGATAGCTTTTTGAAAATAGAAGCGGAGCGCCAAGGAAAACCCCTGTTATTAGAGGTTAAAAAAAGCGAGTACGAGCCGTTGGGCGCCGTGTTTGATACCTATCTTATAAGCGAGCAAAGACGGTGCAGAAACAACTGCATCTTCTGCTTTATAGACCAAAACCCAAAGGGTATGCGTGAGAGTATATATTTTAAGGACGACGACGAGCGTATGGGTTTTCTCCATGGCAGTTATATGACTCTTACCAACCTTAAAGACGAGGATATAGCGCGTATAATAAAGATGCGCATCTCCCCCGTCAACCTCTCGGTTCATACCATGAATCCCGATTTAAGATGCAAAATGATGGGCAATCGCTTCGCAGGCGACTGCCTTAGGTATTTGGACGAGCTTTCAGAGCACGGGATAGCCATAAACGCCCAGCTTGTGCTGTGCCCCGGAATCAACGACGGCGCAGAGCTTGTTTACAGCATGGAGCAGCTTTTTAAGCTCAAATCACTGCAAAGCGTGTCTGCGGTGCCCGTAGGTGTTACAAAGCACCGTGACGGACTTTATCCTCTGCGCCCCTTTACCAAGGAGGAGGCGGCAAGGGTAATAGACGATATAGCGGCTTTCGGCGGGAAGTGCATAGCACAGCGCGGTGTGCGTATGTTTTACGCTTCCGACGAGTTTTATCTGAAGGCCGGAAGAGCGTTGCCCGAAGAAGACGAATATGACGGCTACCCTCAGCTTGAAAACGGTGTGGGGATGCTCAGAAGTCATAAAGAAGAGTTCTTGTGGGCATTGGAGCAGGCAAAGGAATGCTTGCCTAAAGGAAAAATAAAGCCTTTAAAAACGGCTGTAGCCACGGGTATGGCGGCTTACAGCCATATATGCGAGCTTGTTAACGAGGCAAAGGAAGCCTTCCCGGAGGCGGATTGCAAGGTGTATGCGGTGGAGAATGAGTTTTACGGCCACACCGTTACCGTCAGCGGTCTTGTTACGGGCGGCGACCTGATTGCCGCATTAAAGGATGAGGAAACACCCGAACAGCTATTATTACCTTGCAATATGTTAAGGTATGAAAGAGATATGTTTTTGGATAATATAAGCGTGGAGCAGGCAGAAAAGGCGCTTAATACCCGTATTGTGATATGCGAAAAGGATGGGGCAGACCTGCTTTACAAGCTTTTGGGTGTGGACGAGGAGGATTTTGAGTAATGAAGGGAACCGTTGCCATTATCGGCAGACCCAACGTGGGTAAAAGCACCTTTTTTAATAAAATAACGGGGGAGCGTATCTCTATAGTTGACGATACTCCCGGCGTAACCCGTGACCGTATTTATGCCGATACGGTATGGAACGGCAAGACCTTCGTGCTTACCGATACGGGCGGACTTGAGCCTTCCGCAGGGACGGAGATACTAAGGCAGATGCGTTCTCAGGCGCATTTGGCTATCGCCGCCGCTGACGTTATTCTGTTTATGACGGACGTACACGCGGGTGTTACCGCCGATGACAGAGAGATTGCAACCATGCTTATGAAGAGCCGTAAGCCCGTTATTCTTGCGGTTAATAAAATAGATACCATAGGCGCACTTCCCGGTGAGTATTATGAGTTTTACGAGCTGGGTTTGGGTGAGCCTATAGCGGTTTCTTCAGTTCACGGTACGGGTACGGGCGACGTGCTCGACCGTATAGTGGAGCTTCTGCCCGAATACGAGGAGGAGCCTGAGGAAGAGGGCGTTATAAGGGTTGCGGTCATAGGTAAGCCTAATGCCGGCAAAAGCTCTATGGTCAACCGTGTTGCAGGGGAGGACAGGGTTATCGTTTCCGATATTCCCGGCACCACCAGAGATGCTACCGACACCCGCGTGGAAAACGAGCACGGCAAATACGTGTTCATCGATACCGCAGGTATCAGAAGAAACGCAAAAATCGAAGATAATATAGAAAAATACAGCGTACTGAGGGCAAGAGCCGCCGTTGAAAGGGCAGACGTGTGCCTTGTTATGTGCGATGCGGCTGAGGGTGTTACCGCCCAGGACGAGCGTATCGCGGGTATAAGCCATAACGCGGGCAAGGCGGCAATAATCGTTATGAATAAGTGGGATACGCTGGATAAGGATAACTCCACCGTAAACAGCTTTAAAAAGAAGGTTTACGACGCACTTTCCTATATGACCTACGCTCCCATCGCCTTCGTTTCCGCCAAGACCGGTCAAAGGGTTGAAAAGCTTTACGAGCAGATAAACGCGGTGTATGAAAAGTCCATACAGCGCATCTCTACGGGTACCCTTAACGACGTGCTTAACGACGCTATGAACCGAGTTCAGCCGCCTACGGATAAGGGCAGAAGACTTAAAATATATTATATGACGCAGATTGGCATAAAACCGCCGACTTTCGTTATATTCTGTAACAGTGCGGAGCTGTTCCATTTCTCTTATCAAAGATATATCGAGAACTGCTTGAGGGAAACCTTCGGCTTTGAAGGCACACCCATTAAGCTTATAATAAGGCAGAAAGAGGAAGACAAATAAGGGGGCTTTTTCCGTGTGGTATGATTGGATTTCCGCAAAAATAGGGCTTAATACCCTTTTATTTGATAAGATTGTGCCCTCTTGGGCAAGCAGTCTTGAGATTTTCGGATGTGCCATAATCGGCTATTTGCTGGGCAGTATCAACTCTGCCATTATCGTTTCGGGTAAGCTTTACGGCGACGATATAAGAAAATACGGCAGCGGTAACGCGGGCCTTACCAATATGCTTCGAGTTTTCGGCAAAAAAGCGGCACTGTTTACGCTTTTGGGTGATATGGCAAAGACTGCACTTTCCGTGCTTTTGGGCGCGTGGCTTTATATGCCCTCCGAGGGTGCGTATCTTGCGGCACTGTTTTGCGTGCTTGGGCATATTGCACCCGTTTACTACAAGTTCAAGGGCGGCAAGGGTGTTCTTGCGGCGGCTACGGCAATTTTGCTGTTGGACCCTATCGTTTCGTTGCTTCTTATTGTCACCTTTGCTTTGGTGGTGCTTTTGTGCCGATTCGTGTCTATGGGTTCGGTAATCGCGGCGTTTTTGTACCCCGCCTACGTTTATATCATAGATAAGACCTTTACCGGTGCACCGCCTCGCATATTCAAGCTTTTGTTCTCCGTTGTAGTGGCGCTTATGGTTATTTTTATGCACCGCAAGAATATCGAGCGCGTTTACCGCGGGGAGGAAAACCGTTTCTCCTTTAAGTCTAAGCCTGCCAAACAGGCAGAAGAATCCGACGACGAGCTTGGCGAGGACGAATTCGACGAGGAAGAAGACGAGGATGAAGACCGGGAATAAGCTCTCCGTAAATCGGCGTTGGCTTTTGCAAAAATAAAATCTCCCTGACGGTTCAGCTTTCCGAAAAAACCGAATACGAAAACAAAAAAACACTGCCCGATACCAAAAAACAGTTGATTTTTTCGGGAATAGGTGTTACAATACTTGGGCACAGTAGCATCGTGCACATTGCACTGAAAATAAGTAAAACGGTGCTGACCGCGTAAGCTTTAAAACAACTAAAACAAAAATATATACGGAGACGTATCGAAGTGGACGATGAGCCGAGTGCTGCCGGTGGCAGATAAAACGAGGCGAAGAGGGTGCCGCGGTCGAAATTTTGCGAAGCGAACAGCGAGCAAAAAATTTCGGGCACCGCAAACGGACCATAACGGTGCTGACTGCGTAAGCTTTAAAACAACTAAAACAAAAATATATACGGAGACGTATCGAAGTGGTCATAACGGTGCTGACTCGAAATCAGTTTGGGAGCAATCCCACGTGGGTTCGAATCCCACCGTCTCCGCCAAAGAATAACCGCAACTTTGATACAAGTTGCGGTTATTTTGTTTTTGTGGTATGATGAAGAAAAAAAGGTGGTGAGGGTATGCATTTCTCTTTTATTAAAGAATTGTTTTCGGATTTTGATGTAGACATTCAAATCGAAAATAATGTTGAAACTATTTACATAAGAAACATTCAGTTTTCAGATCCGATCATAATTCATTATTTCCCGGATGACTACTATATCTATCTTTTGCGGTTTGCAACGCAACATTGTGACACTTCGTCTAAAGAAGAATTGATACAATATGCGCTTTCTTTTGCTAACGCTGAGAAAGCAGCTATTGAATTTTTTGAAAACGAAAAGAACAGATTTGGTGGAGAGATTGAAGTATCTTTGCTTGATAATATCTCTTATGATGACTTGAGAAATTACTTTGGATACCCCCATCTTGATTTAACAAATCTTACATTCAAGGTTCGTGCGTGGAATGCTTGTTATTGTTTTGATGGCTATTTTGAAAAAAGCGAATCGGGAGCAATCGAAATCAGAAAGAAATATGTCAAATGCACCCCCTAAACCCGATTTGCACCCCCTTATCCTAAAAATGCACCCCCTAAATAAATTTGCACCCCCCTTATCTCAAAGGGGGTGCATTTGTATCAAAATTAGGGTTAGTCTTCAGAAAAAGGGGCTGTCTCATAGCATTAACAAATTGTGAACGTTATGTGCAAGCTTAACAAAAAATCAAGGACATCGCTTGAATGCCCTTGATTTTTTTGTAGCTTTTATATATGGTTTCATCTCAAAATTTCAATTTGAGACAGC
>JAFQHW010000024.1 GCA_017397805.1 Clostridia bacterium
GGGGCTGTCTCATAGCATTAACAAATTGTGAACGTTATGTGCAAGCTTAACAAAAAATCAAGGACATCGCTTGAATGCCCTTGATTTTTTTGTAGCTTTTATATATGGTTTCATCTCAAAACTTCAATTTGAGACAGCCCCGTGCTTTTTTCAACTAAGTGTGCCTTGCGGCACGATAAGCACGCCTTCGGTGCGTGAAGTGATGTTTCGCTTCGTGAAGTGCCTGCGGGCTACTTTCACTTCGTGCGTAAGCACGATACTTCACAGCGGCATCGCTGCGGCTTCGCTTGTGCAAAGCCCAAACTTCACTGAATGTTGCTTATTGTAGCTGTTTATGATATAATAAACTAGAAACCAAAAAATTATGGGGATGAAAGTATGAAGTCTATCAAGCAGATGCAACTTGAACAGATAGATAAGACGTATAATGACTATCAAGGATTTTTAATTCGAAAAAATAAAAGTTTTTTTGGCAAGTATGTTTTTGTTATTGAACAGGACGGTAACACAGTAAAGTTTTATGTGGGCAAGAGTATTTTTGATAGTGTTACAGTAGGCTCCAAATTAACAGTTGGTCTGCTCGGAAAAAAGATTATTAATATTCGGCCTGGATTTTGCAATAGTGTTAACGAATAGGCGCACATCTACACTACTTTTGCTTACTTTTACCTCAATTCTGCTCCGTTTGGTTACTCTTTCGCACTAAAAAAGGATGCTCTAAGGCATCCTTTTTTTCGTGGTGCAACTAAGTGTTCCGCAAGCGGAACGTGAAGCATCCTTCGGATGTGAAGCGCACCTTCGGCGCATGAAGTGTGCCTTCGGCACGATATACGGAACGCTTAACTTCACTTTGGGGAAAGCGTGAGAAAAATCCAAAATCAATAGCTTGAAAAGCTCGTTGTTTTGTGTTATAATCAAACAAAAGGAGGCGGTACCGTGTCGCACAGCAAATTCAGAATAAAAGGGCAATCTTTGTATCTTGACAAGTGGAATTCTGCCGCTAAAAAGTATATACACATCTGTTATCTGTGTGGCAGAAAAGGATACAGTCCTGCCATTGAAGAAGAGGATTTCGCCACCACACCGGGGCGTAAAGTGATATACACGGAGCTTACGAAAACGCTTAACTCCGCTTTGGAGCTTGATTCCTTTGGCAGATGCGCCGAATGCGCAAAACGTCAGGACGGGCAGTAATACGACGGTATGCTTTAAGTTTTTCTTAGCACAAAAGAACCCATATTTGTCTTTGACAAACGTGGGTTCTTTTAAACTAAATTAATTCATCGCAGGATCATTTAATATTGCGTAGCAATATTTCAAATCATATCAACGATTGCTCCTTATTCAACGCCAAACGCTTCCTTTATTACGGCGTTTTCTTCTGCCGTGATGGCGCCCTTGTAATCAACGCCGCCCGTTCCGTGGTAAGGAGAATACGCGAATTTATGCCCGCCGTTATCGAGGAGCTTGCCGTTTTTAAGCTTTATTGTAAACGCGCAGGAATAACCGTAATTACTTGACTTGCCGATGTCTTCAGCGGAATCTTTTCCTACGAGAACGCCGTAAAGAGCCTTGATATTTTCACCGTCAGTTACGCTTTTTTCTTTTATGATCGCAGTATTGCTTTCGTCGTATTCGCCAACCCATTCATAAACGATGATCTCGGAAATATCCTCTGCCCCTTTAACACCGAACAGCTCGAAATAATCCTTAAAATACGCTTCGCTTTGACGGTTACACAAGTTACTTAACAAGAAGAAACTGCATTTGCCGTCTTTGAGCGCCACGATAACCGCTTTTGATTCTTCGGACTTATAATAATACGCCGTAGCACCTTTAAGATTCGGCTCCTTTGCCGAAACGTCAAAAAGCGTTTCGTCCCAACCGTTTTCTTCCGTTAGCTCTTTTACTTTTCCTATTTCCTCAAGGTCTGCTTCGTCCACTTGGGCGGGCAATGCGTACTCCGTCAAGCTTTGAATGCCCACTTGCTTATAGTAAGCGTTTCCGTCCACGTACAGACCTACGCTGTGGATCTCGTCGTCCCCGAAGCTGTCAACACCTTCCGTTATCGTTCCTTCAAACAAGGCAATATTATATACGCCGTTCTCCGTTTGAGGCACGTCGGAAGGCTTATCGCCGTCCTTAAACAACGCAAATGCCGCAAAAGCGGAAGCGCAAATCACCAAGCAAGCGCAAAAGGCGCTTGCGATTTTTATTTTCTTTGTTTTTGACTTTTTAAACTGTGTTTTTACACCGTCGAAATCGCAAGACTGCGTGATATAGGCTTCGTCGAGGTTTGCAAGAGCCATATCAACTTTTTTGTTTTTCATAACTATACCCCCTTGAAATATTTTTTCATTTTCTTTCTTGCCCGCATAAGGATCGTCCTTGCGTGGTTTTCTTTTATGCCGTACCGAGAAGAAATAACGGAGATATCCTCGCCGAAATAATACCTTCTTATAAAAACGCTTCTGTCCCTTTCGTTAAGCAAAGCCAAAAAGCCGTTTATATACTCGGTCAGCCGTTGGTTTTCGAAGCATTCGTTGGGAATACAATCCGACAGCTCGGACAGTAAGCCTTCGTCACGGCTGAATATTTCTTCGGGTGCGACTCCCAATATCTCTGCCAATTTTACTACGGTATCCTTATCGGGCAGTCTGCTGTTCGTTTCCCATTTTGATACGAGCTCTCTGGAAACGAACAGTTTTTCGGCAAGCTGTTCTTGAGTTAAGTTTGCCAGTGTTCGCAGTTTGGAAATTTTTTGACCGGTCTGCATTTATTATCACTCCTTCTGCTACAACTATATTAACATCACGGGGCGGCAAAGTAAAGGTACAAAACGTGACAGTATATTAAAATCCCCAAGGCGCACCTTTACGGACACCTTGGGGATCAACTTTATCATTTAGCGTTTTCAATAAAATAATCAAGCACTTGGGAGAAGCTATAGCCTGCCGCCTTCATCATGGCGGGGAAACGGCTATGCTCGGTAAAGCCGGGGATGGTATTTATCTCACCGAAAACCACGCCCTTTGCGGTGTAGAACAGATCCACCCTTGCGTATCCGTTACAACCCAAAGCCTTGTATAGCCTTGCGGCGCACTCCTTTATTTCTTCGCGGACAGCCTTATCAAGCCTTGCGGGAACGTGGATATGCGTGGATTTGGGGAAATACTTAGCCTCAAAATCATAAAAGCCGTCGGTAAGCTCTACCTCGTCTATCTCCCCTACTATCAGCTCCTTGTTGCCCATAATGGCACAAGCAACCTCTATACCCTCTATGGCTTCTTCAACCATAACCACGTTATCGTATTTAAAAGCGAAATCAATGGCACCGTCCAACTCCTCGTCGCTTAAAATCTTGGTCACACCGTAGGAGGAACCCGCCTTAACGGGCTTTACAAAGATGGGATAGCCGATGCTTTTTGCGAAATCGTGGGCATTTTCATAACCGTCGCCTTCGTAAACCAAGCAAGCCTTGGGAACGGGTACGTCTACCGTTTCAGCCAAACGCTGTGCCAGATGCTTGTTCATGCAAACGGAGGAGCCTAAGGAACCGCAACCCGCAACGGGGATGCCTGCCAACTCAAAAACGCCCTGAACGGTACCGTCTTCACCGTTTTTGCCGTGAAGTATGGGCAAAGCACAATGAATACGGGTAACGCTTACCCCGTCCTTCCCATACTCTATTATACCGTGTACGCTTCTGTCAAGGGATACGGTAACGGAAGCAAGCTTATCAGAGTCGGAAAGCCATTTATCGTCGGGAATTTTATCGATACTGCCGTAATATCTGAACCAATCGCCCTCTTTGGTTATGCCTATAAGTATTTTATTATATTTTTCATCGTCCAAGTTTTTAAGTACCGAATATACGGAAAGCAAGGAAACGGAATACTCAGAAGAACAGCCGCCGAAAAGTACGGCTATATTTTTCTTGTTCAAAGCCTGTTGCTCCTTTATGTATAATCATCATTCCTTACCATTATACGCTAAATCCCACCAAAAAGCAATAGATTTTTATTCCTTTTATGTGCCGTGGTTTTTGCAAATAATTACAAGCGCCTTTCGGTTGACAAAAATCGACCTTTGTGATATAATTACCGTAAATTATTTGGTGTAGTTTTACCTTTTGAAAACGGTGATAAGTTATGAGTTATTTACTTGGTATTGATATTGGTTCCACAACGGCTAAGGCTGTTCTTTTAAAGGACGGCGAAATTATATACGAAAAATACGCGCGGCATTTTTCCAAAGTAAGAGAAAAAACCGCCGAGCTTGTGGCGGAGATAAAGGAAATTATAGGAGATACGGAGATAACCCTTGCCATTTCGGGCTCTGCAGGATTGGGTCTTGCGGAGGGGATTTCCGTCGCCTTTACCCAGGAGGTTTTTGCCACGGGCGAGGTGGTTAAAAAGCTTGTGCCCGATGCTTGCTGTGTTATAGAGCTTGGCGGCGAGGATGCCAAGATAATTTTCTTTGACGGCGGCGTTGACGAGCGTATGAACGGCAGTTGTGCCGGCGGCACCGGTGCATTTATAGACCAGATGGCAACGTTGCTTAACCTTACACCGGACGAAATGGACGTTTTGAGCCTTGAGCATAAGCGTATATACCCCATCGCCTCCCGTTGCGGCGTATTTGCCAAGACTGATATACAGCCTCTTCTTAACCAGGGGGCGAATAAAGCAGACGTGGCGGCAAGCATTTATCAAGCGGTGGTCAACCAAACCATTGCGGGTTTGGCGCAAGGCAGGCGCATAAAAGGCAAGGTTCTGTTTTTGGGCGGTCCTTTATATTATTGCAAGGGACTTAGAGAGAGGTTTGCAAAAACCCTGCAGCTTAAAGACGACGAGGCTATTTTCCCCGAATACGCACGTTTTGCCGTAGCTATGGGCGCGGCGATATATGCCGAAAAAAGCGGCACCCGCATAAAAGTGGGTGAGCTTTTGGAAAAGATAAAATACACTAAAGAAAACGCGGTTTCTGCCAACAGACTGCCTCCGCTTTTTGCTTCACCCGAGGAGTACAGAGCCTTTAAGACCCGTCATTCCCTGTCCACCGTTCCCAAAAGAGATATAGCCGACTATAAGGGCAAGGCGTATTTGGGCATCGATTGCGGCAGTACCACCACGAAGCTCGTACTTATATCGGAAAACAGAGAGATCTTGTACAGCTACTACTCCTCTAACAAGGGTAATCCCGTTGAGGTAGTTAAAGACGAGCTTATTAAAATATACGGTCTTACTTCGAACCGCGTAGAAATATGCGGCTGTGCCGTTACCGGCTACGGCGAGGAGCTTATAAAGCACGCCTTCGGTGCAGATGCGGGTATAGTTGAAACTATAGCCCACTACACTGCGGCAAAGCATTTTCAGCCTAACGTGGATTTTATACTTGACATAGGCGGTCAGGATATTAAATGTTTCCGCATAAGAAACGGTGCCATTGACAGCATTATGCTTAACGAAGCTTGCTCGTCGGGTTGCGGCTCCTTTTTGGAGACCTTTGCAAAATCCATGGGGTGCAGTATTGCGGAGTTTGCGGAAAAGGGTATTTTCGGAAACAACCCCGTTAATTTGGGCAGCCGTTGCACCGTATTTATGAACAGCTCCGTAAAGCAATCCCAAAAAGAGGGCGCACAGACAGAGGATATATCGGCAGGACTTTCCGCCAGCGTTGTTAAAAACGCACTTTACAAGGTTATAAGAGCCACTGACCCCAATGAGTTAGGTGATAAAATAGTGGTACAAGGGGGCACCTTCCTTAACGATGCGGTGCTTCGCTCCTTTGAAAAGGAGCTGGGGAAAGAGGTAATTCGCCCCGATATTGCGGGACTTATGGGAGCCTTCGGTGCGGCGATATATGCGGAACGGTTTGAAAAGAGCAAGCTTATAGGCATAGAAGAGCTTAAGAGCTTTACCCACGAGGCAAAAAGCACGGTTTGCAAGGGGTGCACGAACCAATGCCATTTAACCATCAACAGCTTTGGCGGCGGCAAAAAGCTTATATCGGGCAACCGCTGTGAAAAAGGGGCAGGCGGCAGTGCAAATTCAAAGCCTTTGCCTAATCTTTATGAGTTCAAGCGTAATTATTTAAGCAACCTCCATCACGGCGACGGCAACAGAGGCGTTATAGGTCTTCCCCTCGCATTGGGTATGTTTGAGCTTTTGCCCTTGTGGAACGGAATATTCACAAGCCTTGGATTCAAGACCGTGGTTTCCTCCCTCTCCACGAGAGCCACTTACGAGAAGGGGCAGTTTTCCATCCCCTCTGACACCGTTTGCTACCCCGCAAAAATAATGCACGGGCATATTGAAGAGCTTATAGAAAAGGGCGTGGACTGCGTGTTCTACCCTTGTTTGAGCTACAATATAGACGAAAAAGCGTCGGATAACCACTATAACTGTCCCATAGTTGCATATTACTCCGAGCTTATCAACGGGAACATGGATATTTCGTCCCGCACGAAATTTTTATACCCCTATCTTAACATAAACAACAAAAAAGAGCTGGCGAGGGAGCTTGGGGAATACCTGAAGCCTTTCGGCTCCTTCAGCAAGCTTGCCCTTGTTTCTGCCGTAAGGAACGGATTTAAAGAGTACGAAAAATTTATGTCTGCCGTTAAAGCAGAAGGGATTGCCGCCCTTGAACGGGCGAGAGCCGAGGGTAAGCGCATTATGATACTGAGTGGCAGGCCCTACCACATCGACCCTGAAATTAACCACGGTATAGACCAGTTGGCTTGCAGTTTGGGGTTTGTCGTGGTAAGCGAGGACAGTGTTTGCCATCTTACCACCCCGCCTGAAAACGTGGCGGTGCTTAACCAGTGGACTTACCATGCAAGGCTTTACCGCGCCGCAAAATACGCCACGGAAAACAGTGATGCCGAGCTTGTTCAGCTTGTATCCTTCGGTTGCGGTGTGGATGCCATAACCACGGACGAGGTGCGCACTATTTTGGAAAAAGGCGGTAAGTTCTATACCCAGCTTAAAATTGACGAGATAACCAACTTAGGCGCAGTAAAAATAAGACTGAGAAGCCTTATGAGCGCCTTGGAAGAGAAGGAGGCAAAGTAGAAAGGATGAACAAATACTACGTAGAGTTCACCGAGGAAATGAAAAAAGATTATACCATCCTCGCCCCCAATATGCTTCCTTTACAGCTTTCGTTGGTGGCTAACGTGCTGAAAAGCGAGGGTTATAACGTAGAGCTTTTGGAAAACAGCGGTCCTCAGATACCCGAGATAGGACTTAAATATACCCATAACGATACATGTTATCCCGCCATTCTCGTTATAGGACAGTTTATGGATGCATTGCTGTCGGGCAAATACGACCTTAACAAGGTTGCTCTTATATATTTCCAGACCGGCGGCGGTTGCCGCGCCTCCAACTACATTTCACTTATAAGAAAAGCTCTTAAAAGTGCTGGGATGGAGCAGATACCCGTAATATCCTTCAGCTTTGCGGGACTTGAGAAGCATTCGGGCTTTAAGCTTTCCCTATCCGCTTTGCGAAAGATCATCTACGCAGTGCTTTACGGCGACGTGCTGTTTTTGCTGAGGAACCAGTGCAAGCCCTACGAGCTGGAAAAGGGTGCTTCGCAAGCTATGGCGGATAACTATTGCCGCGTGCTGGAGGAAAGAATGCGTAAAGACGGTATTTCCTTCAAAAAATTCAAAAAGAATTGCCAAGAGCTTTTGGAAGCGTTTGCCGCAATCCCCCGCAGTAAGGAGAAGAAGGTGCAGGTGGGGATAGTCGGGGAGATTTACGTTAAGTTTTCTCCTTTGGGGAACAACAATTTGGAGCAGCTTTTGGTGGATAACGGCGCGGAGGTTACCATACCCGGTCTTTTTGACTTCTTCCTTTACTGCGTTTACAACAATATAGTACATTACAAGCTGTATCGTGAAGGCAAGCTTAAATACCCCGTATTGAAATTGGTATACAATTTCTTGATAAAAAAACAGCAAGAAATAATCGACCTTATAAACACCCACGGTGTTTTCCGCGCACCCGCCTCTTTTGCAAAAACGGTAACGCTTATCAAGGACTACATAGGTCAAGGCTGTAAAATGGGCGAAGGTTGGCTTCTTCCCGCAGAGATGCTTGAGTTAGCCCACGGCGGTGTTGAAAACATAGTTTGCGCCCAGCCTTTCGGTTGCTTGCCCAACCATATATGCGGCAAGGGGATGATGAAGCCCATTAAAGACAGGAATCCCAACGTTAATATTGTGGCAATTGACTACGATGCAAGTGCATCTAAAGTCAACCAGGAAAACCGCATAAAACTTATGCTGGCAAACGCAAAAAAGCCTGAGAAGAGCATCGTTTAGAAAGAACACACATTGAATAAGATGAAAGCTTGTGCACCTTGACTAAGCGCACAAGCTTCTTTTTGTCTCGAATGGACAATTTGTGCATTTTTTACATTTTTTCATTGCTTTTTAAGGTTGCTTGTGCTATCATTTCTTTATAGTAAAATACGGAGGTATTGCTTATGAAAAAAAAGCTGACAGCGTTTGTCATTACCCTGTGTCTATTGGTTTCCGCTTTTAACGTTATGATACCTGCGGTAACCGTAGCTTCCGATTATATTCCTAATATTTTGGAATATTCAAGTTATACCGGCTCAAGCAATTACGTAATCACTTCCTATAACGGAATGGTTGCATTTTCCGACCTTGCCGATACCACCGACTTCAGCGGCAAGACCGTGTACTTGGGCAGCGATATAGATATGTCCCCCGGCCTTTATACTCCGTTCTCCTATTTTGCGGGAACCTTTGACGGTCAGGGTTATGCCCTTAAAAACATAAACATAAGCGAAAGCGACATATCTACCGGTGTTTTCACCAAGGTAGCAGAAGAAGGTACCGTTAAAAACTTAGGTGTTGAGGGCGGTACCATGAAGCTTTCCAGCAGCTCCGACTCTTACAGATTGGGTAGTATCGCAGGCGTACTTTACGGTACTATCGAGCGTTGCTACAGTACTGCAACTCTTACCATCTCCGCTTCCGGCAGTACTACCGACCTTTCCGTTGGCGGTATCGCCGGCGGCAGCTTAAACGGCGGTCTTATAAAGAACTGCTACTTTGCGGGTACTATTTACGGTGTGGCTCACGCCTCCGGTATCTGTGACTGGGGTCAGGGTCATAATTCCGGCGCTGTCGGTCAGATAGAAAACTGCTACAGCATCGGTAAGCTTTATTCTAACGACAACTACGGACTTACGAGATATTCCAACTCTACTTTATCCTCTAACTATGCCGCCGCCGTTAAAAACTGCTATTATTTAAGCGAATACAACGGCGTAAGCTTCTCCTCCGAGGACAAGACCATAAGCGACTATATGCTTGGCAGCGGCTATCTTGCTTATTTGCTTGACAGCGGCGCATCCTCCTCAAGAACGCGCGTATGGCACCAGGGCGAGCTTTTCCCCGAACTTTCCGGCGATAAAGCTATCGGTACTTATAAGATTACCGTAAAACACACTTCCCCTTATTCCTCTTCTTCTTCAGTAGTTTACAAGAACGCAGGTGATAAGATCTCCGTTGACTACGTTACCGCTACATTAAGCTCCTCCGGCAACGTTACCGATAACGTATTCACAACTCCTGCCTCTGCGGCAACCATCGAGGTAACTACCGGCGTTCCCAACATAGTCGATTACGATTCCAACAGCACTTCCAACAGCTATATCGTTTCCACCGCGGCAGGCTTTACTAAGTTAGCAACCCTTGTTAACGCCGGTACGGATACCTTCTCCGGCGACAAGATCTATATGCTTAACGACGTTGATATGAGTACCGTAAGCCACACGCCTATCGGTGTGTACATTTCCACCTCTGACCGTTCTACAAGCTTCCAAGGCACGTTCTACGGTAACAATAACGACATCATAGCTCTTAACGTTAACAAAACGAGCCTTGACGGCGGCGGTCTTTTCGGTGCCGCGTATAATGCAAAGTTCTACGGCTTGGGCATATCCTACGGTACGGTTACTACAGCTAACAGAGCCGGCGGTATCGCAGGTTATGCAGACGCTTGTGAGTTCCACGAGTGCTACAACGCAGCCGATATAACCACAACGAGCGGTGAAGACGGTGCAGGCGGTCTTGCAGGCGTTTCCCGCAATACGACCAAGTATTATAACTGCTTCAACATAGGTACCGTTACTGCCGATTCAGACTGTGCGGGCGGTATAACCGGTTGGGGTCAAAGCAACGTGGTTTTGACGAACTGCTTCAACATGGGTGACGTTAACGCTTCCGATGCTGAAGGTCTTACCCGTTATGAAGGTTCTTTAACCACAACTCCCGTTGCTTCCTATTATTTGAGCGATGCTTGTTCTTCCGGTTACGGTGAGAGCAAGAGCAGAAGCGAATTCGCTACAGGCAACGTTGCTTGGCTTCTTAACACCAGCGGCGGAACCGACACAAACAGCTACAAGTTCACAAACACTCCTCTTTGCCCCGCACTTTGCGACGAAAACAGTCAGCCCACCGTAAAAGTAACCATTAACGGTGTGGATGAAGACGGCAGTGTATCCAGCACCACCGTTACCTATTGCAACAGCGGCGACTGCGTTGCTCCCATTGCGGGCAGTAAGCTTTCCTTTGCAAATTCCGGTTCTATTGCACCCCGCGCCGACGGAGTAGTGGAGGTTACCATGAGCACGACCAACCTTGGCACCGTTAACATAGGCACCGCGGCGGCACTTCAAAACTTTGCCGCAGGTGTAAACAACGGCAACAGCTATTCCGGCTATACCGTTAAGCTTACCGCAGATATTGATATGAGCGGTTATTCTTGCGTGCCCATAGGTACCGAAAGCAAGCCCTTCAGCGGTGTATTTGACGGTCAGGGTCACTCCGTAAAGAACTATAATATAAGCGGTAATGCCAGATACAACGCTATGTTCGGCGTTTTAAGCGGCGGCACCATTATGAACGTTCAGCTTGAAAACTCTACTATCGAAGGCGGCTACTTTACGGGCGCTTTGGTAGGTAAAAACGCAGGCGGTACCATTATGAACTGCGGTACCAACGCTAACGTTAACGTAAGCTACACAGCGGAAAAGAACACCTTGTCGGTTATGAGCTTTAACGTAAGAGTTAACAGTGACTCTTATCCCAACTCCGTATCCGACCGTGCTTCCCGCGTTAAACAGCATATTAACTCCTACTCTCCCGACATTATAGGCTTCCAGGAAGTTATTCCTTTGTGGAGAACTAACTTCAACTCCTTCCTCTCCAATTACAGCTGTGAGTTTACTTGGAGAGATTACAACTACAACGAAGCGGCTCCTTTATACTGGAAGACCAGCAAGTTTACTGTTTTGGAACAGGATACCTTCTGGCTCAGTACCACGCCCGATACCATGTCTCTCGGTTGGGGCGCAACCTATTACCGTACCTGCAGTTACGCAGTATTGCTTCATAAGGAAACAGGCATTTTGGTAATTGCAATGAACACTCACTTTGACCACCAGAGCACCTCTGCAAGAGATAACAGTGCGTTGCTTATAATAAGCCGTATGAAGGCTTTGGAAGCAAAATACAGCTCTCAGGGTTACGGTGACAATATTGCCGCTTTCTGTACCGGCGACTATAACTGCACCAACACTTCTTCCGCATATAAGAACATGACTTCTTATTTGTCCGACCTTCGTGTTGACGCTAAGACCAAGTACTCCTCCGAATCCCAGATAACCTACCACGGCTGGGGCAACTCCAGTAAGCTTATCGACTTCATATTCACCAACAAGAAGGGTTGTCAAAGCCTTACCTACAAGGTTAACAACGAGTTGATAAACGGCTACTATATTTCCGACCACTATGCACTTTACGGCACCTTGGGACTTAATTATATGCACGCGGGCGGTCTTGTAGGTTATAACAGCGGTCTTATTACCGACTGTTATACCACAGGTACCTTGACGGGCGGTATGAATACGGGCGGTCTCGTAGGCTACAACACTGGTACCGTTCAGAACTGCTTCAACGGCAGTGCCGTTAAGTCCAACGAATATATGTCCGGCTTCGTAGGCGTAAACAAGGGTACTTGTACCAACTGCTATTACTTAGTAAACTCCGCTTACACAGACCCTGCCGCTAACGCTTCCACCGCCGCAGTAATGCAAAGTGAAAACTTCGCAAATAAGCTCAACGCCGGCGGCGATAAATGGAGATACAACAGCGGTCTTAACAAGGGATTCCCCTTCCCCTATCCTTTGTTCATCTCTCAGACCTTGATGATTAAGGAAACTTCCTCTTATTCCGTTAACGATTCCGACTTCTTGCTTTCCGTAACGCAAAAGACAACTGTAGAAACTCTTACCTCTAACTTCGAGAACTCCGGTCTTACTATCAGAGATACCTCCGGCAATGTTGTAGGCTCTACTTCCACCGTTGGTACGGGTTATACCGTAAACATCGAATACAGCGGTACGGTAATTGACAGCGTTATCATAGTAGTTGCGGGCGACCTTAACGGCGACAGCATCATAAGCACTACCGACTATATGATATGTAATCCGTGCATCAGCGGTCAGACCCAGCTAAACGACTTGATGTTTACCGCCGCAGACGTTAACGGTGACAGACTCGTAAGCTCTTCAGATATACTTGCAATAGAAAAGTATATCTCCGAATAAAGCTTGATACGGAACAATCGATCCCATAACAAAATGGGGCTGTCTCAAATTGAAATTTTGAGATGAAACCATATATAAAAGCTACAAAAAAATCAAGGGCATTCAAGCGATGTCCTTGATTTTTTGTTAAGCTTGCACATAACGTTCACAATTTGTTAATGCTATGAGACAGCCCC
>JAFQHW010000025.1 GCA_017397805.1 Clostridia bacterium
GGAAGTTCAAAGATGAAAATCCACATCGCAAAACCACTGTTTTTTCTTTCTTTCACTCGCTTTTCTTCAAAATTGCACCTATATCAACTCAAAAGCCGTGTTTCGCTTAACGCCAAACACGGCTTTTTCGACAGGCTGAGCTGTGTGGAATTTCCACACAGCTTTTTGTCGTCGCCTTAAAGCTTTTATTCTCCCTTGTCCAAGGTTCCGAAAAGCTCTTCTAATCCTTCTTTTACGGCTAAGTAGTTTTTCGGCCACCTCATGTATCCGTTTGCGCTCAGTTTTTCCCCCGATTCGTTGGTTAACTTTAGCGCGAAGCTGTCGCCGTCCAGCACCATTTTATTTGATTTATCAAAGCCGTTCCATTTTCCCACGCCGTTGTTGGCGAGAAGTGCCTCTAACTTCAAAGCAAAGTCCGCATTCACGGCATACTTACGCCTTTCTTCTCTTGGCTTGCCTATGGGTTTAACGTAAGCCGTAAAGCCGTCGCCCGCTTTGCACAGCTCGTAGGATTGGTCGGCATCGCAAAAGTATCCGCAGGTGTACCGAAAGTGAAAATATTCCACACCCTTTATTTTTACCGTGGGTGAAAAAATCTTTTTTATTTTTCGTCTTAAAAAACTCAGCATACTGCTCGCCTCCTATGGTTTTAAAAGGGGATAGGAAAAAACGGTTGAAACGAACACAAAACCGCCCTTTAGGCGTAAAAAGGTACGTCGAGGGCGGATTTTGTTCGTAGCAAAAAATATAAATTAATTGAGAAAACTCGGTCTCCGAGTTTTTACCTCGTTTGTCAACTATTTTCTTTTTTGCGGTTCAGCCTTTTCGGAGTACCCGCGAAGTCGATAGTCTTCATGGGGTGAAATTTACATCCCCTCGGCACTTTCTTCGGGATTCATATAGTCAGGGGTAATATCCTCAACTATATCGCCGTCAACGGTTACTATTTTGCCCTCTTCCCAATAGCCGGTGTAGTTTCTGCCGTCGTTGAAGAAGTACATTCCGTAGGCATCGTGGCGGTAGTTTCCGTTTTCCATTACTATAAACTCGCCGTTTTCATCTCTGGCGCGGGTATCGGGCAGATTGTTTATAAACTGACCGTAATATTCCTCGCCGTTTGCATAATGGATCTCACCCTTTTCGCCGTCACGCTTATCGTTAACGTAATAGCCTTCGTAGGTCTCGCCGCTTGCCTTTACCTCTTTGCCGTAGCCGTGGCGGGCGCCCATATAGTACTCACCCGTGTAGGTACTGCCGTCAGCCCAGGTATAGGTGCCCTGTCCGTGGTACATACCGTCTTTAAACTCGCCCTCGTACACGTCACCCTTGGAGCTGCCGTCGCCGCCGTCGTTATTCCCTGCTAAGGTGGAGATACCCTCCCCGTTGGGAACACCGTCCTTAAACTCGCCCACGTAAATATCGCCGTTTTCAAAATAGAACTTGCCGTTGCCCTCTATCTTGTCGTTATACCACTCACCTTCATAACGGTCGCCGTTAGCGTAGGTAAGGGTGCCGTAGCCGTGGCGGCAAAGCTTATCAATGTCGCCTACGTATTTATCGCCGTTGTCGAAGGTGATGGTGTTCTTTGCCTTGTCCAGGGTGCCGTCGTTATCGCCGGGATAATTAAGCTGACCGGACATGGGCACACCGTCCTCCACCTTGCCGATGAATTTAATGCCGTTATCGGAGGTATATCTGTAGCCTAAAAGCAACACCGTGACAACGGTTATAAGAACTAATGCCAAAGCACAGATAATTACCACGTAAACAGGACCAAACCCCCGTCTGCCTCGATTTGCCATAATAAGCCTTCCTTTCCTTTTGGCTTACAGCCAAGAGCCTATAAGTCTTTCTATATCGGGGAAAAACACCGCCGCAACCGCCGTTGCAAGTCCGATAATAAGCAACGACACGGCAAGGCTTGCGCCGTTTTCGGTTTTTCCGTATTTGGATATCATTTTATCCTTTTTGCCTTCCGTTATGAAGTAACGATCTTGATGGGACATTACTCCGCCGTCTTGCAAATACCCGTTTCTAAGGGCAAAACGGCACAAAAAGCTGTCACAGCCTATTTCGTCAAGACTTCTGGCGGTTTCTTTATCAAAAGCCTTGGTTTTTATAAGCCGCACTACTATTTTGCCTACTATTCCCTTGGTATAGTAAGCAGAGGCGGATGCCAATACCAGCGCCACTGCCGCGCACCACATCAGCGCTTCGCCCATGCTCATGCCAAATATACTCATTAACGTATCTCCGTCTTGCCGCCCATATAAGGTCTTAACGCTTCGGGGATAGCTACACTGCCGTCAGCACGCAAATTGTTCTCCAAAAATGCGATAAGCATACGGGGAGGAGCCACAACCGTGTTGTTAAGGGTGTGGGCGTAATACTTCTTGCCGCCGTCGTCTACTCTTATCTTAAGTCTTCTTGCCTGTGCGTCGCCCAGGTTGGAGCAACTGCCAACCTCAAAGTACTTCTTCTGCCTGGGGGACCAAGCCTCTACGTCCACGCTCTTAACCTTCAGGTCTGCCAAGTCACCGCTGCAGCATTCCAAGGTGCGAACGGGAATATCAAGACTGCGGAACAGATCAACGGTGTTCTGCCAAAGCTTGTCAAACCATTCCATACTGTCTTCAGGCTTACAAACAACTATCATTTCCTGCTTTTCGAACTGATGGATTCTGTAAACGCCTCTTTCCTCTATACCGTGGGCGCCTTTTTCCTTACGGAAGCAGGGGCTGTAGCTGGTAAGGGTCTGAGGAAGGCTCTTTTCGGGAAGGATGGTATCTATAAACTTACCTATCATAGAGTGCTCGCTGGTACCGATAAGGAACAAGTCCTCGCCCTCTATCTTGTACATCATGCTATCCATTTCCGCGAAGCTCATAACGCCGGAAACAACTGCACTTCTTATCATAAAAGGAGGGATGCAGTAGGTAAAGCCGCGGTCTATCATAAAATCTCTTGCATAGCTGATAACGGCAGAGTGCAAGCGGGCAATATCACCCATAAGATAGTAAAATCCGTTGCCTGCAACCTTTCTTGCGCTGTCAAGATCTATGCCGTTGAACTTATCCATTATCTCGGAATGGTAGGGGATCTCGAAATCGGGCACTACGGGCTCACCGTAACGCTTAACCTCTACGTTTTCACTGTCGTCCTTGCCGATGGGCACGGAGGGGTCGATAATATTGGGGATACGCATCATAATATCGGTAAGCTTTGCGTCAACTTCCTTTTCTTCCGCGTCAAGCTGTGCGGTACGCTCACCCTTTGCGGTTATCTCAGCCTTTAAAGCCTCCGCCTCGTCCTTCTTGCCCTGTGCCATAAGACCGCCGATAAGCTTGCTTGCCTTATTGCGCTCTGCTCTTAAAGCCTCAACCTCTTGTTTGATGGCGCGCAGTCTTTTATCAAGCTCTATAACCTCGTCAACCAAGGGGAGCTTACTGTCCTGAAACTTGTTTTTTATGTTCTGTTTAACTATATCGGGGTTTTCTCTTAAAAATTTAATATCAAGCATTTTATAAATTCTCCTTAAATTTTAATTATTTTCTTCAAAAAAATCTTTGCCGCACAAACTTTTAAGCAATACTTCCAAATCCTCGGTACCGCCGTAGCTTAGTGAAAGTTTGCCGCCGCCCTTGCCGTCGCGGCTTATATAAGCGCGTCTGCCCATGGTTTCGGAAACACGCCTTTCCAACTGCTTGTAATAGCTTTCCGTTACCTTGTCTTTTTCCTTGACGGGGCTCGCTTCAAGCAAGGATTTTACTAATTTTTCCGTTTCTCTTACAGAAAGCTCTTCCCTTGCCACGTACTGCGCTTTTTCCAGCACTTCCTTCTCGCTCATTCGCTCGCATAAGGGAAGCAAGGTCCTTGCGTGGCCGTAGCTGAGGGTACCGTCCTCTACTAAACTGAGCACTGACTGAGGAAGCTTCAAAATCCTCATTATATTGGCAACCGCCGTACGGGATTTCCCCACGCGGTTTGCCGCTTCCTCTTGAGTAAGACCGTAGTTTTCCGTAAGTGCCTTGTAGCCGTTGGCTTCTTCCACGGGGTTTAGGTTTTCTCTTTGCAGGTTTTCTATCAAAGAAAGCTCTGCCGCGTCACCATCGGAAACCTCTTTTACAATAACGGGCACTTCCGTTATCCCCGCCATTTTACAAGCGCGCCAACGGCGCTCACCCGCTATTATCTCATAAAAGCCGTTGGGCTTGCTGTGTACCACTATGGGTTGGAGGATGCCGTGGCGGGCGATGGATGCCGCCAGCTCCTCTAACTGCTCTCTGTCAAAACGGCGGCGCGCCTGCTTGGGGTTAGGCTCTATGTCCATCACCTTAAGCATGGTTATGCCGGAGCTGTCACCGCTTGACACGTCTATATTATTGTCGGAAAGCAGAGCATCCAAGCCTCTGCCCAGACCTTTTTTCTTTACTGCCATATTAACCTCCGCATCTTTCGGCAAGCTCTGCCGCTATGCCCTCGTAGGCTATCGCCCCTTTAGAGCGTTTGTCGTAAACGCAAATGGGTTCGCCGTAGCTGGGTGCTTCGCTAAGTCTAACGTTACGGGGCACGGGCACCTTAAACAGCTTGTCCCCAAAGTATTTTTTAATCTCGCTCATTACCTGCAGGGTAAGGTTAAGTCTGCCGTCGTACATATTGATAAGCACGCCCAAAAGGGAAAGGTCGGGATTATACCGCTTTTGTATCTGCTTTACCGTTTGGGTAAGCTGGCTCAGTCCCTCCAAGGAATAATACTCACAAAGCAGCGGCACTATCACACCGTCGGCGGCGGTAAGAGCGTTGATGGTTATCAACCCCAAGGAAGGCGGACTGTCAATAATTATATAGTCAAACTCGTCCTTTATCTCCGCCAAGGCATCCTTCAGCCTATATTCGCGGCGCTCCTCGTCCACAAGCTCTATCTCCGCGCCCACCAAGTCCATACCCGACGGGATAACGTACAGATTGTCGAACCGTGTTTTTTGAAGTGCCTCCCGCGTGCTTACTCTGCGGATAAACAAATCGTAAACCGAGTTGGTATTACCTCTTTTTTTAATGCCCAAGCCGCTGGTGGCGTTGCCCTGGGGGTCGCTGTCCACAAGGACTACCTTGTTGCCCACGGCGGCAAGAGAGGCGGCTATATTCACGGCAGAAGTGGTCTTGCCCACACCGCCTTTTTGGTTTGCAAAAACAATGGTTTTTATCTTAGCCATAAAAACACCGACTTTCTTATGCTTATATCGTACAGCAAAGCCGACGAGGTAACACGGCGCAATGCACACTGCCCCTGATACCTTATTTAATTATTATAGCAACTTATCTTTATATTGTCAAGGGTTGGAAAAATTGAAAATGGGAAAATGGAAAATTAAGTTTGAAAAAATGGGGCTGTAAAAAAACGCAAGTTTTTTACAGCCCCTTTGGGGATAGGAAAAAATGGTTGAAACGGACACAAATCCGCCCGTTAGGCGTACTGACGTACGTCGAGGGCGGATTTTGTTCGTAGCAAAAAAATATAAATTTAAAGGAAAAACTCGGAAAACCGAGTTTTTACCTTATCTTTTAATTTTATCCTTTTTTGCGGTTCGGACGTTTTTTACATCCCCATACGGTTTAACAACCGAATTATTCTTTTACTCCGTAGCTTACGGAAACGCTCGTGCTGAGACCGCTTGCTTCAACGATTGCCTTCCACTGCTCTTCGGTGCCTTCGAATTTGATCTCAGTAAGACCGGTAAGACCGTCAAGCGCCGTTGCGGGAAGCACTTCAAGCTTTGCGGAGAACCAAAGGGAGCTTATCTTGTCGCATCCTTCAAACGCGTAATTTGCAACTTTGGTAACGTTCTTGTTAACGCTGTAGTGACCGGAGGTTTCTGCGTTAACTGCAAGGAGAACCTTGTTGCTTTCCATTACTATACCGCCGGTATAGCCTGTGGTAGCGCCTTCCTCGTCCAATATAGGCTCGCCGTCCCAGTTGGAGGAGTTAGCCGCGTAAAGACCGCTGTCAACAAACGCGCCGGAGCCGATGGACTCAACGTTGATAAGACCGCTTACTGCGTTCTTCTTGAGTGCGCTACAGCCGCCGAATGCCTGAATGCCGATGCTCTTGAAGCCTTCGGGGAAGCTGATTCCTTCAAGACCGCTGTTCTGGAATGCACAGTCACCGATAGAGGTGAGAGATTCGGAAAGCTCAACCTTAGCGAGCTTTGCACATTCTGCAAAGGTGTAGGAGTCGATTTGGGTAACGCCGGGAAGCTTAGCTATGGTCATAGCCGCGCAACCTTCAAAGGCGCTGGTGCCAAGCTTTTCGGTAGCCAAGGGAAGTACAACGGAGGTAAGCGCGGAGCAACCCTTGAAGGCGCCGTTGCCTATTTCCTTAACGCCCTGACCGATGGTAACCTTGGTAAGGCCGGTACAGCCGTTGAATGCGTTGGAGCCGATAGCGGTAACGCTGGAGGGGATGGTAAGCTCGGTGATCTTGGCGCAGTTTGCAAGTGCACTGCCTGCGATGAAGGTTACACCGTCAACGATGGAGATCTGACCGGAAACGCTGCTGCTGTCTGCCTTGATAAGGTATTTGCCGTTTATATAGAATATATTGTCGATCCAGTTTGCCCGGCTGTTGTACATAGCGGTATCAACGAACGCACCCTCACCGATTTCGGAAAGCTCGGGAGAAAGGGTTATGTCGGAGAAGCTCGTACAGCCCTTGAATGCGTTAGCGCCAAGGGTGGTAACGTTTGCCATGGATACGGAAACCAAGGAGGTACAGGAAGCGAAGGTGCTTTCCTCAACCACGGTTACGCTGGCGGGAAGGGTTACGGATACGAGGGAGCTGCAGTTTTGGAATGCGGACTTGCCGATGGTTTCAACGTTGCTCATATTTACGGAAGAAAGAGCAAAGCAGGATTCAAAAGCGTTCTTGCCGATGGTCTTTACGGATTCAGGCAAGGAAACGGAAGTCAAAGACTCACAACCCTTGAAGGTGGTATCTGCGATTTCGCTTACGCCGTTACCGATGCTGATACTGCCCATTGCGGAACAACCCTCGAATGCGGAGGAGCCGATGGTCTGTACGGAAGCGGGAACGGAGATGGAGGAAAGGGAGGTGCAGTTCTTAAACGCGCCGTTGCCGATGGTGGCAAGACCTTCGCTTAAGGAAACGCCGGTCAATGCACTACAGCCGTCAAACGCGCTTTCTGCTATATGAAGAACCTGACCGCCAACGGAAATCTGTGTAAGCTCGGTACAGCCGTTGAATGCGCCTGCGGCAATACACTTGGTACCCTCTTTAACGGTGTAAGCACCGCTGAGAGCCGTCAAGCCTGCTTCTTCGTCGTCTGCCGCTATTGCGGTGATAAGGCAATCGCCCACGTAAAGTACGTTGCCGTTATCCCAGTTGGATTTATCGTTATAAAGTGCGGTATCGTTAAATGCATTAAGACCTATGGAAACAACGTCATCGGGAAGAACGAACTCGGAAATGCTTTCGTAGCCGTCGAAAGAGCCGCCTGCGATAACGGTACCCTGATAATCTTCAAAATATTCGGCACTGCTGAGGAGAACCACCTTCTTGAGCTTGTCACAGCCTAAGAAGGAGCCTTCTGCGCCGTAGTCGTTAAGACCTCTGTAAACGGTAACGGATTCAAAGCCGCAGCCGTTGAAAGCACCGCCCTGAATGGTGGTTACGGTGTAGGGAACGGTAAGCTCGGTTACACCCTCACAACCCATGAATGCGTTGATGCCGATGGAGGTAAGACCTTCGTTAAGGCTGAGCTTTGTAAGACCGGAGCAGTCGATAAACGCACCGTTGCCGATGGTGGTCAAGCTCTTGGGTGCAACAAACTCAGTCAAGCCGGAGCAGCTATGGAATGCGTTAAAGCCTATCTCCGTCAAGGTTTCGGGCAAATCGAGGGAGGTAATGCCGTTGCAGTTATAGAATGCGGTACCGCCGATGGTGGTAAGCGCGTTGCTGAGCTTAAGCTCGGTTATAGCGGAGCAATCGTAAAAAGCACCCTCACCAATGGTGGTAACGGTATCGGGAAGGATAACCTTAGTTATGGAGTCACAGCCGAAAAATGCTGTTTTGCCTATTTCGGTAACGCCTTCTGCAAGGGTAAGCTCGGTAACGCCTTCACAACCGAAGAACGCACTTTCACCTATAACCTTAGCGTCGGTGTTGATGGAGGTAGCGCCGCTGCAGCCGTAAAAAGCTTCAAGACCTATCTCTGCGCCGCCGTTAACTTCGATGGAAGCAAGACCTGCGCAGTTTTTAAACGCCATCATGCCTACGCTCTCAAGACTTTCGGGAAGGTCGGAAAGAGTAAGCGCACTACAATCCATAAACGCCATATCACCGATGGAGGTTATACCGTCGGGAAGGTTTATGGTAGTAAGGGAGCTACAGCCGTTGAAGGCACCCTCGGAAATACCCTTAATGGTAGAGGGCAAAATAACCTCTTTAACGGCAGTTTGACCGGCAAAACATTCGTCATGGATATGGGTAACGGTAAAACCTTCAACGGTTTCGGGAACGGTAACCGTTTCGGGTGCTTTACCCTTTATTTTGGTAACGGCAAGAGTATCCGTGCCGTACATACTGTAAACTAACTCATAACCGTCTTTTTTAACGGTGATGGTTTCTTCCTTATCACTGCAAGCAACTGCGGAAAGCGCACAGCCTATCAGCAACAAAACAAGGAAAAAATAAGCTAACTTTTTCATGGGTGTCCTCCAAAACATTAAGATACAAAGTCATTATACACCGCAAGTCAATACTTGTCAAGGATAATTTGCTATAAGGCACCAACAAGGCTTGTAATTTAATTTAAATAGCGAAAAAAATCAGGGAATTTGAAGTGAACCCCAAAGTTTAGACAAAAATAATAATCAAAATGCTTGTGAATGAGTTCGGTATTGTACCGGACTCATTCCTTTTAATTTCAAGGAAATTCTTTCGTTGTTGTAATAGTAAATATAGTTGTTTAATGCATCAATGAAAGTGTTAACGCTTTCGAATTTTTCGCCGTAAAACATCTCGACCTTTAATCTGCCGAAGAAGTTTTCCATAGCTCCGTTATCCATACAGTTGCCTTTTCTGGACATACTTTGCTTAATGTTATGCTCTGCTAATAATCGCTGGTACTCTGCGTGCTGGTATTGCCATCCTTGGTCCGAATGGAATAATGGTGTTGCATCGGCAGGAAGCTTGGCGAATAAGCCGTTAAGCATCTCGCGAATTTGCTCCAAATTAGGACTTAACGAAACTGAATAGGAAACAATCTCACGATTATACAGATCCATAACAGGCGAAAGATACACCTTTTCATCCCCAATCTTGAATTGTGTGACATCTGTTGTCAGTTTTTCAAAAGGCTTGTCTGCGTAAAACTCACGCTTCAAATGGTTGTCTGCAACCTTACCAACTGTACCTTTGTAGGAATGATACTTGTCGTTTTTACGCTGTTTTCCTTTCAAACCAAGGTTTTTCATCAGTTTTTGAATGGTTTTGTGATTAAGGATATAGCCTTTGTTTCGCATAATTGCAAGTATTCTGCGATACCCATACCTGCCTTTGTGTTGTGCGAAGATGGTAGCTATTTCATTCTTTTCGGTTTCGTATTTATCCTTTGTTGGATTCTTCAAATAATAGTAATAAGTGCTTCTTGCCATACCCGACAGCATCAACAAGTCTTTTAGCGGATATTTTTGCCTTAGTTCAGAGATTATTTCCGCCTTTTCCCGCTCTTTCGCTCTTCCGCAAGAACTAAGGCACTCAGTTTTTTTAAGTACTCTATCTCCATTCGAAGACGTTGGTTTTCGGCTATTAAATCTTCTTCTACCTTTTTATCCAATTTAGGTGGTCTTCCTTTTCTTGTTCCGCCGTCAGAACAAGTTCGCCCTCGTCTTTCTTTCATAAGACCTTCGGCCCCCTCTTCCAAATATATGCGTTCCCACCTTTTTAGGTTATGTACCGAACCGCCGAGATTTGGATCCCCTAACTCATACTTTCGTGCAGTTTCACAATATCCTAAATGATGTTCTCGCATATCCATTATAACAGATATTTTGAATTCTGCACTATAAACTTTATTCTTCCTTCCTGTTTTTCCCATAAAAATATGCACCTCCAAAAGTGTCTAACTTTTGGGGTGCATATCAGAGGCTTGCCCCCTTATTTTTCTACTTCATTATATTTGTTTGTTTTCTTTTTCGTGCTCTGTGCCTTTGTCAGTAGTCTGAGGCTACGGTCTTAATAACCGTAGCCTACGTTATAAACTGATATTAACCGTTAACGAGCTTTTCTATTTCAGCCGCAAAGTCGTCTTCTCTCTTTTCGATGCCTTCGCCGCGTTCAAGCTTAACGAAGGAAACAACCTTAATGAAGCCGCCGAGAGCCTTTTCGGTATCTTCAATATACTTAGCGATTGTTATGCTGTCATCCTTAACGTATGCCTGATCAACCAAGCAAGCGGTCTGGTAGAACTTATTGATTCTACCTTCAACCATCTTAGCCTTAACAGCATCGGGCTTGTTAGCCATAGCTTCGTCGTTTGAAATCTGAGCAAGAAGAATGTTCTTTTCATTTTCAACAACTTCTGCGGGAACGCAATCCTTGCAAACGTAAGAAGCGTTCATAGCTGCGATCTGCATACAGATGTTCTTTGCAAATTCCTGGAAAGCATCAGACTGAGCAACTTCGGTCTCGAACTTAGCAACAACTGCCAACGCGCCTGCGTTGTGGATGTAGCTACCGGTAACACCGTCAATGATGATGAAGCGACGGATGGTAATGTTTTCGCCGATTGCGAAAACCTTATCCTTACGAGCCTGTTCAACGGTAAGGTCGCTGCCTTCAAGCTTTAACTCAAGAAGCGCTTCAAGATTAGCGGGCTTATTCTTAACGATGGTAGCAAGAATATCTCTAACGAATTCCTTAAAGGAAGCGTTCTTAGCAACGAAGTCTGTTTCGGAGTTAACTTCGAGAATTGCGGTTGTCAAACCGTCATCGCTCTTCATTATATCAACAACGCCCTCGGCTGCAACTCTGTCTGCCTTCTTAGCGGCAACAGCAAGACCCTTTTCGCGAAGGATCTTTATTGCTTCGTCAGCATCGCCGTTAGCTTCAACAAGTGCCTTTTTGCACTCCATCATACCAATACCGGTCTTCTTGCGAAGTTCATTAACCTGTTGTGCTGTAATAGCCATATCTAAAATTCCTTTCGTACTTTATAATTATTCGTTATCTTCGGAAGCTTCTTCAGCGTCTTCGCTGGAATCGGTAAACTGTTCGCCCTGCTTACCTTCGAGAACTGCATCGGTCATAACGGATGCGATAAGCTTGATAGCACGGATAGCGTCATCGTTACCGGGAATTACGTAATCAACTTCATCAGGGTCACAGTTGGTATCAACTATAGCGATTACGGGGATACCAAGCTTTCTTGCTTCAGCAACTGCGTTCTTTTCCTTCTTGGGGTCAACTATAAATATAGCTGCGGGAAGACCCTTCATGTTCTTGATACCGCCAAGGTTACGTTCAAGGTCGGAAATTTCCTTCTGAAGAGAAGCAACTTCCTTCTTGGGGAGAAGGTCAAAAGTACCGTCTGCTGCCATTTTTTCAAGGTTGTGAAGTCTTGCAATGCTCTTCTTTATAGTCTTAAAGTTTGTGAGCATACCGCCGAGCCAACGAACGTTAACATAGTACATTTCAGCTCTGAGTGCTTCTTCCTTGATAGCATCCTGTGCCTGCTTCTTAGTACCTACGAAAAGAACTTCACCGCCGTTGAGAGCGATATCGCGAACGAACATATAAGCTTCTTCAACCTTTTTAACGGTCTTCTGAAGATCTATGATGTAGATACCGTTTCTTTCTGTGAAGATGTACTCACCCATCTTAGGGTTCCATCTTCTGGTCTGGTGTCCAAAATGAACGCCTGCTTCCAAGAGTTGTTTCATCGAAATTACTGACATAATGTCCTCCAAGGTTTTTCCACCGACGCTTTTGAATTTACAGCACCACTGCCCCATTCGGAACAGACCTCGACTGCAGAACGCCGTGTGTATTGCCGGGCACACACTGCCCAAGCTAAAATAGTATAACACCAAGCTTTGGATTTTGCAATAGTTTTTTTGAAAAAATATTAATTTTCAGCATTTTTCATACTATAAAAGCCAATCCATGGCAAGCATTACGCAAAATCCCACAAGAAGTGCGTAAGTTGCGCCCCTTTCACACCCGTGTGCATGGGTTTCGGGAATCATCTCATCGCTTATTACGTAAAGCATGGTACCGCCCGCAAAAGCTAAAGCAAAAGGTAAAATTACATCCGAAACGCTAACGGCAAAATATCCTATAAAGGTACCCAAAATTTCAACGGCTCCGGTCAAAAGTGCAATAACAAAAGTTCTTCTGCGGCTGATTCCTGCGGCAAGCATAGGAGCGATGATGACCATACCCTCGGGAACGTTTTGCAAAGCAATACCTCCCGCAATAGTCAAAGCTTCTGCGGTATTACCCGTTCCGAAGCCCACACCGGCGGCAATGCCCTCGGGGAGATTATGAATCGCTATTGCCATAACAAAAAGCAAAACCTTACCCAATCGGTCACTGTTTTCGGGGTGTTTTTCGATATCCGCACCTGAAAGCTTATGCAAATGCGGCGTTAATTTATCTATCAAATTCAAGCATAAAGCGCCGCAAAAAATTCCGGCGACGGTAGTCAGCAACGAAAAGTTGCCGCCGTAACTCAAAGATGGCTCAACAAGCCCAAAAACCGCGGCAGCAAGCATAACACCTGCCGCAAAAGCTAAAACTATGTCGTTGAAGGTGTGCGACACCTTCTTGAAAGCAAAACCGATTGCGGCGCCGAAAACGGTTGCGCCACCCACGCCTAAAGCGGTTAAAAGAACAATCTCCATAATACAACCTCAACATTATATTCACGAGGAGGGATTCTACCATTTTCGGTTTATGATCCTACCTCAGCAAAAAACTTGCACTGTTTACAGTATATACGCCGTTTTGAACCCTTGTTATCGTGCCGTAAGCGCCAACGGCAAGCATCGTTATCAAAAAAGATCGTAAAAGCATTGCCAAGAGTAACAAACTGATAATACCATACAATACCGATAAAATCAATAATAAAAGCAAACCGCCCTCAATAATTGTAATCTTTAAATAATACCATTAGTATTGACATTCTTGGCGTTTTGATATATAATTGTAAATTGTGTGAGATTATATATTCATATGAGTTGAAATATGAGGTGTTAAAATGCTTGAGAAGTTTTTAGACAAAATAGAATTTAACGGATACGAAGAAATGAAGCGCGAATACAAGGTAAACGTACCTGACGGCTTCAATTTCGCTTATGACATAGTTGACGCTTGGGCCGAGCAAGACCAAAGCAAGCTCGCGCTTATCTGGTGCGATGATTTTGGTAACAGAAAGCGCTACACGTTTAACGACATTAAGTTGCTGAGCAACAAGGCGGCTAACTTCTTTATATCCAAAGGTATAAAGAAGGGCGATACCGTAATGCTTATATTAAAGCAACGTCCCGAAACTTGGGTATCTTTCGTTGCTTTGCATAAAATAGGTGCCGTATGCATCCCCGCCACTTTTCAGTTAACACCAAAGGATATAATATACCGTTGCAACAGCGCAAAAGTTAAAATGATCGTTTCCGTAGATGACGAGGGACTTGTTGATTACATCAACGAAGCACTTCCCTCTTGCTCCACTGTAGAAAACTATGCCATCGTAGGTGACAATATTTGCGACGGCGCTATTGATTTCCGTAAAGAATATGCAAAAATGTCTGATGCACTTGAACGCATTCCCAACAAGAACAGCGATCCTATGCTTATGTACTTTTCTTCAGGTACGACCGGCATGCCCAAGATGATTTTGCATACTTATACCTACCCCATCGGTCATATATTAACTGCAAAGTATTGGCAACGGGTTATAAACGGCGGATTGCACCTGACCATGTCTGACAGCGGTTGGGCAAAGTTTGCTTGGGGCAAGATATACGGTCAATGGATCTGCGGTGCTGTAATCGTTGCTTACGACAACGAAAAATTCAATGCCAAGAACACCCTTGACTTGATAGCTGAGCTTAGAATAGACACATTCTGTGCTCCCGCTACCATCTTCCGCTTTTTCATAAAGGAAGATTTGGAGAAGTACGATTTCTCTTCCATCAAGCATTGTTGTGTTGCCGGCGAGCCGCTTAACCCCGAAGTATTTAATCAATTCAAGCGTTTGACCGGACTTACCTTAACCGAAGGCTTTGGACAGTCTGAAACCCCCGTTTTGTTGGCAAATTTTGAAGGTATAGAAATAAAGCCCGGCTCCATGGGCAAACCTTCTCCCGACTATGATATTGATATAGTTGACGAAGACGGCAACAGCTGCGAAGACGGTGACGTTGGTTCCGTAGTTATCAAGAATCTCGACAAGCATTACCCTTGCGGTCTGCTAAACTGTTATCTGGACGATGAAAACGCAAACGCAAAAGCATTCCATGACAATATGTATGACACCGGCGATATGGCTTGGCGCGATGCGGAAGGATATTTTTGGTTTGAGGGCCGCTCCGACGACGTAATTAAATGCTCAGGCTACAGAATAGGTCCCTTCGAAGTTGAAAGCGCTATTATGACGCACCCTTCTGTTTTAGAGTGTGCGGTTACCGCCGCGCCCGACCCCGTTCGCGGTCAAGTTGTTAAGGCTACGATAGTTCTGGCAAGAGGATATACTCCTTCCGATGCGTTGAAGAAGGAAATACAAAACCACGTAAAGCACGTTACGGCTCCTTATAAATATCCCAGAATAGTTGATTTCGTAGGTGAGCTTCCAAAAACCACCAGCGGCAAAATAATGCGTAAAAAAATCAGGAACGATGACCATGCAAAACAATAAACGTATAAATATCGCAAGGGCGGTGTCTTCGACAGTTTTACCCTTGATATACTTATATTTGTGCTTCGGTTTTAGCCTTGGAATAGCATTGTTCTTCCCTTCTCTGCTGATCATTTGTGTTTTATATGCGATACCACATTTTGTAACGGCGAGCAAGGTAAAAAGCGATGAGATTAAAACAGTCAAGCCTTTTATCGTGGCAGATACTTTGTTTTCGTTGCTTCCCTCGGTTGGCAGCTGCTTATTCGCATCAATTATACTCGACGCTTTTTTCAGCGGATTTGAGTTGCTTTGGCTGTTTTCCGCGGTTTTGATGATAATATTTGTGTTCGTAACACTGTATTTTTGGCTTCGATATTATATCAATAACAAGGTTATTAAAAACATTAAAAAGCCACGGAGATAAACGACCGCCCTTAGCTCAGTGGATAGAGTACCGGATTCCGATTCCGATGGTCGAGGGTTCAAATCCCCCAGGGCGGGCCAAAAGGGGCTGTCTCAAATGCAAGGATTGAGCATTTGAGACAGCCCCTTTTTCTTTACTTTCGGGCTGTCTTAATGAGACAGCCACATATTTTCAGGTATTTAATTAAATTTGATATACATTCCGTAATTTGACTTCTTAGGGTCGCTTGGTATAATAAGATACTCAGACTTCACAAGGTCGTGGACGGACATCATTCGTGCCGAAAGTATCTCCATAGCGATATTGTAATCCAAATTATCGTGAAGCACCTCGTGGCTGTACTTTTTAAATATGCCCTTTATTTCCTGGTATGCTTTTTTGAAATAAGAATGAAGCTCGGAATACAGAGGGTGGCTTGCAAAAAGCGCTTTCAACTTTTCAACACCGCCGTCTGCAAAAACAACTATATCGGGTATGACGTTGCCTTCATCGTCTGCGTGGGCATATTTCCCTACAACACCTTCGTTCCAACGGATTTGCTCTGTCTTGGAAAAGCTGCTTGTTTTCCTCCCGTTTGTTAAGCAATCCACAAGGAGTAGCAAGGGCTCGCCCTCTATCTCGCCACATTGGTGCCACATACCGTAGTCATCGTATTTATAGCACCAAAACATCATTCCACCATCGCCTTTGCCGTTGTTGCCCATAGAACAGTTTTCGGGCAGCTCTACGTTTTCGTAACCCACAAAGCCCCAAGATTCTCCGTTTGAGCGTTTTGTTTCGGTTAAAACCGCAAAGTCTACAATGCTGTACACACAAAAATCAATGAAAAGTGGCACGAGCAACCAACGGAAAGCGTTGTCGCTTATATGCTCCGGTTTTATGCACAGAGCCTTTACAGCCTCAAGCGTATCATCGATAATGCGGCTTAAAATACTGCTTCTTTCCTCCGACTCTTTACGCAGAGCGTTATAGACACTAAGCCTGCATTCCTTATCCAATATAAAAAAGTTGGTTATATATTTATCCCCTTGCTTTTCAAGAAGCGTGGCTTTTCTGAGCAGCTCCACCTCTTCCTCCATATAGGGCAAGGCTATGCCCAACTCCATGGAAAGCTCCTCCAGGGTAGAGGGGTTATTGCTTGCCTGGAGCAATATGTTAACGGGGATAGCTCTTTGCACGGCAGACCACGGAAGCCCCGAGGGCTGATGTCCGCTTGCCGCAAAGCTTATATTTTCGGGTTTGTAGCTTCTTACACCAAATTCTCTTGCCATATCCATACCTTCTTTCAATGTTTTTCTTGCTCTTACGAGCCTTTGTTTAACTGAATCC
>JAFQHW010000026.1 GCA_017397805.1 Clostridia bacterium
ATGAAAAATACGGCCTTTGGTCTTTTGAAATCGTAATGCAATACGACGTATCGCTGGATGGCGAGGACAATTGGCAACACAACGAGGAATGGGACAGTCAGTATAGTGTTGGCAGCTACGGCGAAGGCTTCCAAAGCGTATCGCTCCGATCCGAACTGATGGATGACTTTGAGTTCTTCTGGCTGACCTATTACGAAGGCCCCGATTCCGATACCTTCGTTCCTTATAAGCCCGCCATTCTTACCGAGAAGTTTACGGGTGACGGCTACGAGAACGATATCTATTCCTTTGACGTGGAAAACCACAGCCTTTACATCCGCTGCCGCTACTATATGGAGTGGGAGCCTTTGGTAAAGAACGAGGACGGCGAAGGCCCCGGCGAAAAGCAGTCTAAATTCTCCGATTGGTCGGAAAGTGCTGTGTTCGGCAAGAACGGTACGCAGATCACACCCGACGAGCCGACAACTTACGAAGCCCCCGTTATTTCCGATCTCAAGATCGTTCCGCCCGGCGAGAACGAGCAAAACAGCCATCTGGAATACGTGCAGACCACACCTGAATCGGTATGGATGACCGGCGTGTACTACCTGATGAAGGAAGAAGGTCAGTTCGACGGTCTTGAAACCCAGGTCAGCATCAACGGCGGTGAATGGATCGAGTTCGACACCGCAGACGCAGGTGGCGACTGGTGCCTTTGGAACGGCGGCAGAACCGCGAATAACTTTGACGCTCCTATTAACGAAAACAGTAACGTCAAGCTCCGCATCCGCTTCACCGGCACCCACGGCCCCTCCGAATGGTCAAACGTGCTTGAGTTAAACGGCGGCGGCACACAGGAAAATCCCGGCGAAACGAACAAGGCACCGGAAGAAAAGCCCCCTGTGGATGAAAAGGATAAATGCGCTCTGTGCGGCTTCTGTCCCGTACCGCTTGGACTGTGTATCTTCATTTGGATCGCTATTGTGGTAGTGGTTATTCTTGTGATCGTGATCATTACCGTGACCCTGACCAAAAAGAAAAAATGCCCGGGTTGTAAGACCAAATGCAAAAAGAAAGACAAATGCTGCCCCAACTGCGGTCAGCGACTAAAATAATACGAAAGCGAGGAATGCATAATGAAAAAATTATTGGCGATTTTACTTGCGGCTATGATGCTCTTTTCCCTTGCCGCTTGCGGCGGGGATGCAGATAAGCCTTCCGACAGCAAAACCGACGACTCTGCCGCTTCTCAGACCGAGAGCAAGGGCGACGTTAATTTGAGCGACCTTGATTCTGCCCTCAGTCAGCTTGAGCAACTTCTTCCCGACGGATGGGACGAGAACAACTACGGCGCTTATATCTACAACGTATGGGACAGCGAGTTCTTGCCCGATTGCTTCCCCGAAGCACCTGAAGGCATAAAAGTTGACCAGACCACCTTTAAGGACTACGAGCACGACAGGATGAACGGCTCCTATGCCGTAGGTCCCTTGTCCTACGACAGCAAAGAGGATTACCGTGAATACGGCGTGTCCTTCTACGCAAACCGGGAACATATCGATGCCTTTATCGCGGCAGTGGAAGCCAATGGGATGAAGGGCGGTCTCTTCGACGACGGTGAGTGGACCTTCTACAATTACTTCGGCAACGGCTGGTTTATGGAGATATTCATTCGCAGCTCTATAGGCGAAGAAGACTATGAATATACCGTAAGCGTAAGCGCTACCGACTCTTTGTTCGAGCTTCCCCAAGCCATTGACGGCATTCCCTTGCCTCAGTGCGGTATGACCGACAGCGACTATAACGAAAACTACACCATTCAGGACTTTACCAACGGCTACGAGGACGTGGACTTTGACCTGGGAAACGACGAGCTTCCCGAAGAAAATTACGCCGCGTGGTTTGAATATTACTGTGCCACCAATCAGGACGCTATGGACTATGCAACCGAGCTTAAAGACCTTGGTTGGGAAGTGGAATGGGAAAGCAACGAAGAAAACGGCTACCGTTGCGCTTTGAAGAAGGACGGCGTTTACGCAGTGTCCAACTACATGGCTGACGACCAAGCTTTGCAGGTAGGCTTTTCCGATATGATAGAAAACCTGTCTTATTAAAGACTTAAACGGAGGGCCTCTTGTAAAAAAAACTTTACATTTGACTTCCCATATGTTATAATACAGTTAACAATCCGTTGCGTTATGCGCAAACGGTATTAATTAAGGAGGAAATTTTATGAAAAAAATTACGGCGATTCTGTTATTCGTTTTTATGCTTGCAAATCTATGCACGGTCAGCGCGTTTGCGTTGGGCAGTGCAGACAACAGCAAAATGAAGGTTTTGGCTCCTGCTGACAAAAGCAGTGCGTTTTACGAGAACGATCTTGAAGCCTACGGCTTTGACGTTAAAGGCTACGTGGAGCTGGACGGTTACGAACAGCTTATAAGCAGTACCTTCTCCAACTACGGTTACCACACCTTCCTTAACGTGGACGGTGCATACGGAAAAATGGACGGCATTTTGTACTACGGCGCAAAAAGCGCTTACGAGTATGCCGAGGAACAAACAGCAGATCTGTACGACCAATACAACAACGACGAGATCGATTACTCCGTTTACAGAGAAGCTTACGACCAAGCTTACGAAGAATGGGAAGCACTTGTAGAAGCTGAAGGCGAATTCGACCTTGAAAGCAATCTGAGCGCTATGTCCTATAACTGTGCAGGCGCTTTGGAGCAGACCATAGGCGGTCTTAAGCTTAAGCTTGAAAACAGCTTTGCAGGCGGAGGTAACTACGTAAAGATTCAATACACCGTAACCAACCCCACCTCTTCTTCCAAAAAGTTCTCCCTTGCTACCACTTCCGACGTACAGGTTAACGGCGACGACAGCGCAACCCTTAAGCTCCTTCCCAACGGTCTTGGCGCAAAGCTCGTTTCCGACGACGGCAGTATGTTCGTTGTTGACGGCGCAAACGGCGGTGTTGACAACGTTTGGATAGGCAACTGGGACTACGATTACTTTGCAAATATGTTTAACGACAGCGAAGACGGCGCGATTTATGACGACGGTGACAGCGCAATTTGCTGGAGCTGGATCAACCGCACCCTTGCCGCAGGCAAAAGCGTAACCTTCTACGTGCTTATGGAGGTTGGTATAAACGAAGGTCCCGAAGTTGTTATCGACGACGACCTTAACGATGTAGGTGCTTCTCTTGACGGTTATATCTTAGACCCCAACCTTGGTACGGTTGATCTTCATTATACCATCGACGGCGGCGAAGAACAGGTAATCGAAAACATAAGCGTTACCGACGAAAGAACTCCTTTCGCTATCCCTCTTGACGAGTTTGAATGCGGCAGCTCCCACACCATCAAGGTTTGGGCAGTTGACGACGCGGGCGAAAGCAGCGACGTTGAAACCGTAGTTATAAACATCACCCATCCTTGGGGTATTCCCGAAGTTACTGCGGCACCCACAGCAACACAGCCCGGTACCGTTGTTTATACCTGTACCGTATGCGGCGAGAAGAAGACCGAGTACATCTATCTCGGCGACGCTAACGGCGACGGCGTCCTCAACAGCCTTGATGCGGCGCTTATCCTTAAATACGACGCCATGATCATCACCGATCTTACTCCCCTCCAGCTCATGCTTTGTGATGCAAACGGCGACGGTACGGTTAACAGCCTTGATGCGGCGCAGATACTTAAATACGATGCAATGATTATAACCTCTTTCGCCAACGCAAACTTCTCTTTGGAAGCTTACATTCAGCTTTGCATTGACTACTACGGCCATTACGTTGACGTAGTTGAATAAAGATATAGCTTTAAATTAAAGCTTTGCAACTCGAACAGAAAAGCCGCCCGCGGTGAGGGCGGCTTTTCTATTCCCCAAGGCACAAAAAATAACCGCCCTCGTCCAAAAAAGATGCGGTTATTTTCTTTTTAACCAAATTTAAGGACTAACGTCCATACTTGACGTTGATTCTATCGGGATCAACCTTTACTTAGGACTTTCTTTCGCCACCGCGAGTGTTGCGTTCTATGGCGGAAGTCTTGTCAATGAGTTCACCAAAACCGTAAAGCAACCAAGTAGAAACCCAAGCAACGATACCACCCATTACCATCACAAGCAAACCAACAAGAAACAGATCATTATCGGAATCCATAATAACGCTTCCCGTAATTATTGCCACGATCGCCTCAACAACAAATATTATCTTTGCTAAGCCTTTAATTTTACCGCCAATGTTGTCATACATAGCGTTGACCTCCTTATACTCTCAAAATTTATTTGTCAACGGTAAACCGTTAAGCGATTATAACACGCTTTTCGCAAAAAGTCAACGGTTAACCGACAACTTTTTCGCCCACAATATTATATAATTGCTTGTGGAGGCGATTGTATGAGCATTTCGGAGGCAGTAGCGCAAAGAATACTCGGGTTGTGTGAAGAGCGAAACATAACGGTAAACAAGCTCTGCACTATTTCCGCTGTCACCCAATCCACCGTAAACGATATTGTTAACAACAAAGCAAAAAATATAGGAATAATAACGATTAAAAAGCTTTGCGACGGATTCGGCATAACCGTGGAGGACTTCTTTCAACACGCAACCTTTCGCAATTTAGAGCAAGAGATAAAATAGAGAGTTCTGTACAAAAATTTTGTAAGAGCTCTCTATTTTTTACAGTTGACTTTGCCCCCCGTTGCGAACGTAGCGACCGTTGGGACAAATTCGGGGTCCCCGTTGCGAATGAAATGAGCAATGGGGGGGTTATTTAATATTATGTATTTTCTGCGGACATGCGCCGCAGAAAATACTCCTTAGTTTCCGCAAGTGCCGCGCGAAGCGTGGCGCGCAGACGCGAGTAAACGGAAATGGTGTTTTTTGTTTTTTGAGATCCTCTCCGCGAACAAAGTGCCCGTTGGGACAAATTCGGGGTCCCCGTTACGAACGAAGTGAGCAATGGGGAATTTTATTTATCAAACTCGGGGTTATAAGCGTAAAAGTTCTTGCTGTTTAAATTATCCTGTATCACGCGGAGCCCCTCGCCGAAGCGTTGGAAGTGCACAAGCTCTCTCTGGCGGAGGAACTTGATAGGCTCCCTAACGTCGGGGTCGTCGGCAAAGCGCAGGATATTGTCGTAGGTCTTACGTGCCTTCTGCTCTGCTGCAACGGCAAAAGTGCAACTTTTGCCAACAAAATAAATCCAATTGGATTTATTTTATATCACATTCCGTTAAAAACGGAATATATCACAATTTTCGCAAGAAAATTATATCACATTTTGCCTTTGGCAAAATATA